>JBCCEF010000004.1 GCA_039030395.1 Acidobacteriota bacterium | reverse complement strand
GTGCCTGTCCGCCCAGAAGAAATGGAGAGCCCTCAACGGAGCACAGCTCGTAGCCGAAGTCGTCCGAGGAACCCGATTCCAAGACGGAATCAAACAAGCCGCCTGAATCTGAACCCATACACAACTTTTGACAATTGCTCATCTCGATGAGAGATTCCAGGCCCCACTATGGGCATTCTGGATTCTCGTACACAGAGCTGCGAAGAGGTCTTTCATGGCAGGATCTTCGCGCTTGGACATCGCATCCGTCAACCTGCGAGAATTCGAAGAGCAGCTGCGAGTAGAGCTGCGAGACAAAGACTGGAGCGACCTTGCGGAGAGCTTTCAATTCACGGAGTAGCTCCGATAAACCATATCTCGTAGTGAGGAACACCATACCGCGACAAAGCAAGCCAATGGCACTAACCAAATTGCCAAGAAGCGGCCGCCTGTGTCACCGCCAACCAGCGCGGCTGGGGATCCGGATTCGTTGCCGCACTCCACGCCCCCTGAGCACGAAAAGGGCGGCCCGGAGGCCGCCCTAGGTTCACCTTCTGTCCAGAGCCGCTACAGGGCGCCTTGCGGAGGCCACTGAACGGTGCGGCCCTCGTCGTCGATCACCAGGGACTCGGTGCCCGCCGGCAGCGTTTGCAGGCTCTTCAAGAATTCGATCACCGAGTCGCGCTCGTTGTCCGGCAGGTTCTCGAAGGCCACCCGCGAGTCGATCGCCTCGCCGGCATGGGCGAGGATGGCCTCGCGCATGGTGGTGTACTTGCCGTGGTGGAAGTACGGCCCCGAATTGCCAACGCCCCACAGGCGCTTGGTCAGGAAGCGGCTGTTGCCGGCGAAGAACTCGTCGGATCCGGCCGCGAAGTGCATGTTCAGGCTCTCGCGGTTGGGGTCGTCCGGACCGGAGGTGATGTCGTGCAGCTTCATGTCCGTGTAGGCAGGAACGAAGGTGGTCTTGGTGGCTAGGTCCTCGGACAGCCGCGGCAGCGGAAAGAACTTGCTGTTCAGGTTGACGTTGAGGTCTGCCTGTTCGCCACGCTGTAGGTTACCGGCCGGGTTGTATGGGTTCGGCTCTGAAAAGAACCAACCCCAGTTGTCGAGCGGCAGCGCTTGGATGTGGCAATCGGCGCAGCCGATTTCGGCGAAACGCTGCTCACCCAGCCAGATCGCCCGCCGAATGCCGGGGTCGCTCGGGATCACCCGGCCGGGCACCGGCAGCGCCGCCTGGTAGACGGAGACCGCCGTCACCTCGGCGCGGTTCATCTCGTCCACGAAACCGTCGCCGTCGGGATCCGTTCCGTCGCCGAAACGTTCGGAGGTCTGGATGCCGTGGTGGTGGTTGTATGCGTTGTTGGTGAACTCGCGCAGGCTGATCACCGCCGAGGCCTGATGGAACGGACGAACGATCAGGTTCGGCGGATCGCCGACTCCCGTCGAGCGGAGGCTCGGAGCCGCCAGTCCTTCGACCGCCGAGGTGTCCCAGGTGCCGTCGAGATTGCGCTGGAGGAGACCGAAGGAAACACCCTTGGACACCAGGTTTGCCGAGCCGCCCGGCGGGATCGAGGCGCGGATGTCTTGTAGGTCAGCGGTCATCTGGCGGGCCAACATTTCCAGGTAGCCGCTACCGAACATGCTGGTGGTGGCGCGGCTGTTTGCGATGGTGTCGAGGGTGGTGGCGGCCCCGCTCTCGTCGAAGGTGCCACCGGTGGGCACCGTGTCGACGCCGTCGAAGGTCGCGAAGTCGAAGCGTTGGCCGAGCACGAAGACGTTGGCGACGATGTCACCGCCACCACCGGAAGCGGGCTGGTTGTGGCACCCGGCACAGGAGTTGGCGTCCGGCGCCGAAACGCGGTTGAAGTTGCGCGGAAAGATCAGCGGATTGCTCGGGTCGGACAACGGCGCGCCGACCCCCTTGGTCAGTGGCCGGCCACCACCCTCCTGAGGCGTCCAGATGGCGTTGAACAGGCTGGCGCCGGTGCGAAACAGCTCTTGCTGCGGGATGAGGTACTCGTCGCCATCGGCCAAGCGCTTTTTGGCACCCACTTCCTTGCCGATTCCGCCCGTTTGCGCCGTCGCCAAAGCAGCGGACAGCGTCAGGATCAACAGGCCGAATCCGAGGATGATGTTCTTCTGCTTCACGATGCACTCTCCAGTTTCTTGGCTTGATTTTGGGAATGATGACTTTTCCGCTCGATTCCGAAGGCCTGATTAAATATCTTCTTTAAATATAGTTATTTGCAATATTCTCTATACTAGGATAGATCTGGTGGCTGGTCAAGCCCGTATAAAAACGGGGTAGTTTGTTCGGAGGCATCGGCAAGGGGCTGTGAGGCAGCCAGGTTGGCAGCATTTTGCTTCTACCGCTCCAATCTCAACGTGTCAATTTTGACGTACAGCGGGACATACAAGCTGCTCGCCGTAGGGGCCGCAAACTACCCTCGACCTCTTCAATACCGGGCCACCGAAGGATCGATGCGGACGCTCCAGGCGTCGATCCCCCCGGCTAGGTTATACGCCCGAGAGAAGCCTTGGTTGCGTAGAAAATCGACCGCTTGGGCGGAGCGGATGCCGCTATGGCAATGCACCACCAGCAGGCGCTCCCGGTCGAGTTCGTCGAGGTGGGACGGCAACTGCGCGAGGGGAATGAGGCGCGCGCCTTCGATGCGACAGATCCGCTCCTCGACCGGGTTGCGCACATCCAGCAGATCGAAGGAGCGACCCGCCTGCTGCCAATCCCGCAGGGTCTCCACCTCGATCTCGGCATGCGGCAAGTCCTCGACGGGACCCTCGGACGCCTGGGGAGCTTCCACGTCGCTACCCGCCGGAGAGCCACACAGGGCGTCGTAGTCGACCAGTTGTCGAATCGAGGGCTCCGGCGAGCAGACGGGACATTGCTCGTTTTTAGGCAGTGCGATCTCCCGGAAACGCGCTGCCGAAGCGTCGAAGATCAACAACCGACCCACCAACGGAGTGCCGACTCCGGTCACCCACTTGATGACCTCCGCCGCCTGGAGGGAGCCGATCACCCCCGGCAGCACTCCGAACACCCCGCCCTCGGCGCAGGAGGGCACCAGGCCCGGCGGCGGCGGCTCCGGAAACAGGCAGCGGTAGCAGGGACCGTCCGCCGTTGCGAAGACCGAAACCTGCCCCTCGAAGCGCAGGACGGCACCCCATACATTCGCCTTGCCGGCGAGCACGCAGGCGTCGTTGACCAGATAGCGGGTGGCGAAGTTGTCGGAACCGTCAACCACCAGGTCGTACTGGGCGATGAGCGCCGGGGCGTTGCCGGCGTCGAGGCGGAGATCGTGGCCGCGCACCTCGATGTGCGGATTGACGTTGCGCAGGCGAGCGACGGCGGCTTCGACCTTTGGGCGGCCGAGGTCGGACTCGCCGTAGAGCACCTGGCGGTGCAGGTTGCTTTCGTCCACCCGATCGAACTCGGCGATTCCCAGAACGCCGACTCCGGCGGCGGCCAGGTACAGCCCCGCCGGGGACCCCAGGCCGCCGGCCCCGACCAGCAGAACCCGCGCCGCCTTGAGCTTCTTCTGCCCCTCCGGACCAACCTCCGGCAGGATCAGATGACGCCCGTAGCGCCGGGTCTCGGCATCGGTAAGGGCTGGAAGGTGAGTCGACATTCCTCCCCTAGCCTACAGGGCGCGCAGAGAGATGACGCCGGTGATCAGGGAAACGGCCACCGCCACCGCCGACAGCAGCAGCAAGAGCACCGCCGCCACCAGATGATCCACCCGCTCCGCCTTCAGCGGGTCGAGCAGTGCCGCCACGCCGAAGCCTCCGATGAACCCTCCGAGGTGGGCCCAGTTGTCGGTGCCGTCGAAGACAAAACCCAGCACGAACAGGATGGCAGCCCAGATCCAGGCCTGGCGGCCGACCTCGTAGCTGGCCTTGCGGCCGTAAAGCACCTGCGCACCGAGCAATCCGAAAATCGCGGCGGAGGCGCCAACGGTGTAACCGCCAGAGCCCAGCAGGCCAGCGAGAGGACCAAGGAGCGACGGTCCAAAACTGCTGGCGGCAAATCCCATCACCCCAGACAGCACGTAGATGATGACCATACGGCCGGCTCCGTAGAGCTGCGCCACGTCCGGCGCGAGCTGGCGGATCCACATCATGTTGAAGGCGAAATGGAGCAGACTGCCGTGCAGCCACGAAGCGGACAACAAAGTCCACCAGCGGCCACCGGAGATCACCGGAAGCTGACCGCTGGCACCGAAGGCGAGCAGGCTGATCGGGCTCGGCGACAGCAGGCCGCGGATGTTGGCGTTGTCGGCGATCAGGGTCGCCCCGTACAGGACCGCGCAGCCGACCAGGACGATCTGAACGAACCCGAGATCCTGGCCGAAGCGGCGAAAAACCGCCGCGTAGCCCCACATTCCCGGATAGCGCCGGCCACAGTTCCAGCAGGTCTCGTCTTGGACCCCGGTCAACTTGCCGCAGGAGGGACACACCACCGATCCGGAGGTCTGGCGTCGTAGCATGGGCGGGATTGTATCCGCCGCCCTCTGCCGCCTCCGGATTCGAGCGGTCTCCCACCGCAACGATCACCGGAAACCATCGACTTTCAAGATCGACTTGTTCAGAAGGAGTCTCTCCATGAAGCGCAGAATTCTCCCCACCGGCCTCGCCCTCATCGCCCTGCTGGCGCCGACCGCCCTCGCTCTGGGTGCCGAAGAAGCCGTCGCCTCAGGTACCTGGACAAAGAAGGGCTACCGCATCGCCGGAAACTGGAGCCTGATCGTCGACAACGGCGCCCGCTACCTGGTGCTCGACGAGGGGTTCAAAACCAGGAAGGCTCCCGACCTGAAATTCTTCCTCTCTCCACGCCCACTGGCCGATCTCGGGGACCGCAACGCCCTCGACGGCGGTGCCGTCCTCATCGCTCCCCTGGAGGCGCCGCGCGGGGCTCAGCGCTATGCCCTGCCGGACGATGTCGACCTCGCCGCCTTCAAAACGCTGATCCTGCACTGCGAGCAGTATTCGAAGCTGTGGGGCGGCGCGGCTCTCGGCCTAGAACCCTAGGCATCGGTCGTTCTTCCGCCGCGGTGGAGGCGGATTCAGAACGGGCCGACCCCGGGATTGAGAATTCCGTCCGGATCGAACAAACGCTTGAGTCCACGGAACACCTGGCGCTCCTCCGGTGAAGCGGTGAGGTGGGCGAACTTTCGCTTCAGGCGGCCGATGCCGTGCTCGGCGCTGATCGAGCCGCCGAGTTTCACCACCCGCCGATAGCTCTCCTCGTCGAAGCGCTGACAAAGGGCGGCGAAGTGCTCTTGGTCCATCGCCACCGGGCACAGCAGGTTGATGTGCAGGTTGCCGTCCCCCAGGTGGCCGAAAACCGCCAGCGGCAGATCGACCTCCCCGGCCAGCCGCCGTACCTCGCTCTCCAGGGACGACAGGGCGCCCACCGGCACCGACAGATCGTTCTTGTGGACGCGGTGCCCCGCCGCCAGCCGGTCGCTGATCCCCAGCCGGTACCGCCAGGCCCGGACCTGCGCCTCGGGTTCCTCGATCCATCGGCCGTCCACCGCCGGTGGGCTTTCCCGCAGCCAGTCTCGCGCCGCAGACCGGAGTTCATCGGTCGCCGCCTCCAGCTCGACCAGCGCGAGGAAAGGAGGATTCTCCGGCAGCAGGGGGCCGCCGAGGTGCTCGGCCATCAGCCGGTGGCAGACCCGGTCGAAACACTCGAAGGCGAGGGGACAAGCCGGCAACCGGCGAGCCGTCGCCAACATCGCGAGCAGAGCTTCCAGGCTCTCTGCCGCGAGCGCCGCTAACCACCGCCGGGCCGCAGGCGGCCGGGTGAGCCGGACGGTCACCTCGGTGAGGATGCCGAAGGCGCCTTCGGAACCGACGAAGAGCGTTTCCAGCGGTGGCCCGGTGTTGTCTTTGAGAAGCGCTCCCCGGCGGCGCGATCCACCGAGGCGCAGCACCTCGCCGGAACCGGTGACGACGGTCAGGCCGAGCACCCAATCGCCGGTCATGCCGTAGCGGATCACCCGGATGCCACCGGCGTTGGTGGCGACGTTGCCGCCGATCTGGCTGCGGTCGCAGGCGGCGAAATCGACCGGAAAGAACCAGCCCTCCTCCGTCGCCGCGCGCTGGAGCTGACGCGTCAACATCCCCGCCTCCACGGTGAGCGCCGGGACGTCCCGATGCCAGGCGAGCAGCCGGTTGAGGCGCTCCAGAGCGACGACCACCTGCCCGTCCGCCGCCACCGCGCCGCCGGAGTAGCCGGTGCGGCCGCCGGCCGGCACCAGGGCCACGCCGGCGCGCCGCGCCCAGCGCACCACCGCCGCCACCTCCTCCGTCGAGCGAGGCAGCACCACCGCCGCCGGTTCACCGCCGACCAGGGGGCTGCGGTCGCGCCCCCACGGCACTCGAAGAGGATCCCCGACTTCCCGGACACGCGTCGCACCCAGAGCGTCCGGTCCGAGGAGCGCGGCAAGCTGTTGCCGAATCACGAAGAGTTTTGAAGCGACTCCAGGGGGTGGTCCACGACCGAGCCCGGAAGGGCTCGGCGGCACCTTGGCTGCCGTGGACGGGGTGAACCCGAAAGGGCTGTTCTTTTAAGGCGAGGGAGCGCCCAGCCCCCTGGAAACGGAAAGCTAGCAGAGGGTGAGGAAGTTCTGACGGACACTTTTGTCCCCTGCTAGGTGTCCTTGCGACTGCGAAAGCGGTCGATCGAGACCACCTTTTCGCCTTCACCGGACTCGTCGGCGTCGTCCTCGGCCGCCGGCTCCGGGACGGCCTCCGGACCAGCCTCGATCTCCTCCACCTCCGAAGTGAAGCGGAGCCCAAAGGGGCCTTCCGGATCGGCGAAGGAGGTCATCGCCTGGAAAGGCACCAGGACCCGCTGCTTCGAGCCGTCGAAGGCCAGGGTGACGGCGAAGGCCTCGCGGTCGACGGCGAGATCCCAGTACTGATGTTGCAGCACGATGGTCATCTCTTCCGGATGGCGCCGCAACAGGCTCGGCGGTACCTCCACGCCGGGGGCGGTCGTCTGGAAAGCGATGTAGAGGGCGTGATCCTCCGGCAACCCATGGTCGCGCAGCCGTTCCAAAACGAGCCGCACCACGTCCCGCAGCGCCTCCTGAACCAGTTCCTGGTAGTCGAGTTCTTGTTCGGTCATGGGTAGTCCTCTTGCCCGCTATGGCCGGGCGCGCCGATGGTCCGTTGCCTCATCGGACTTTTACCACAGCTCGCCGGCCTAGGCCCGATCTTCTCACCAACTTCGTCGCGAGAGGGCGGCCGGCGCCTGCAGTTGCAAGGAGTCTGGATCTCGAAGCGACTAAGGCGTACTTTCAGTACGTCGAGGAGCGGAGAGGCCAAAGGACGCAGCAGATGCAGGTGCATCCGTCCTCGCAGCAGAAGGCTGGTGAGAAGGTCGGGCCAGGCTGGCGACCCTTCTCCGGTTTCGGTATCTTTGGGGTCGCAAGGCTTGCATTCAACGGACCCTGTCCTGGTCCCTAAAAGAAAGCGAAGTCGATGGAAATCTACGACGATATTCTGCAGACTCTCGGCAACACGCCGCTGGTCCGCCTTTCCCGATACTCGGCCGGTCCCGCCGCCTTGGTGGCGAAGATCGAATCCTTCAACCCCGGTTCGAGCGTCAAGGACCGCATCGGGCAGGCGCTGATCGAGGCCGGCGAACGGAGCGGCCAGCTCCAGCCCGGCGGCACCATCGTCGAACCCACCTCCGGCAACACCGGCCTGGGGCTGGCGATGGCCGCCAACCTACGCGGCTACAAGATGGTGTGCACTGCTGCCGACAAGATCCCCAAAGAAAAAGTCGCCTTGCTCGAAGCCTTCGGGGTGGAGATGATCCTCTGCCCGACGAATGTCGAGGCGGACGATCCGCGCTCCTACTACAAGCAGGCGGAGCGCATTCGTGACGAAAAAGGCGCCTACCTACCGTACCAGTACCACAACCAAGCCAACCCGCAAGCCCACTACGCCAACACCGGTCCGGAGATCTGGCGCCAGACGGACGGCCGCATCACCCATTGGGTGGCAGGCATCGGCACCGGCGGCACCATCAGCGGCACCGCCAAGTACTTGAAGGAGCAAAATCCCGCGATCCGGGTGGTCGGAGTGGACACCATCGGCTCGGTGTACGCTTACCTCCACGAGCACGGCGAAATGCCGCCGGAGGATCAGATCCACCAGTACTTGATCGACGGTATCGGCGAGGATTTCCTGCCGGGCAGCGTGTGGATGGACACCATCGACGAGGTGATCACCGTGGACGACAAGGCGGCCTACCAGGCGGTGCTCGACCTGGCCCAGCACGAGAGCATCTTCACCGGCTCGTCCGGCGGCGCGGCGGCGGTGGCGGCCCGCCAGGTAGCGGAACGGGAAAGTGCCGACGCCCTGGTGGTCACCCTCTTCCCGGACTCCGGTGAGCGCTATCTCTCCAAGCTCAACAAGGAGTGGATGACGGAGAACGGGCTGCTGGAGGAGTAGTTCCCCCCTCATGTCTTTCCCCGATCTGCGGTCTTTCATCGACCGGCTGCGACACGATGGCGACCTGGTGGTGGTCGAGGCGCCGGTCGATGCCCGTCTGGAAGTGCCGGAAATCCACCGCCGAGTGATCGCCGGCGGCGGACCGGCACTTTACTTCAGCAACGTCCAGGGGGCGGACTTTCCCCTGGTCACGAACCTGTTCGGCAGCGCCCGGCGCGCCGAGCTGGCCTTCGGGCCGCGGCCGCTCCGGCTGATCCGGCGGCTGGTCGAGTTGGCGGAAACCCTCCTGCCGCCCACCCCGGCCAAGCTGTGGGGTGCCCGGGACGTCGCTCGCGAGGCGCTCTCGATCGGCCTCGGCAAGAGCCGCCGGCCGCCGGTGATGGAGGTGGTGGACCGGCCCGCCCGCCTCGACCGCCTGCCGGTGCTGACCACCTGGCCGGAAGATGGTGGACCCTTCGTCACCCTGCCGCTGGTGTATACCGAACATCCCGACGGCAAGGGCCACAACCTCGGCATGTACCGACTGCAGGTCCACGGCCCGGCGACCACCGGCATGCACTGGCAAATCGGCAAGGGTGGCGGCTTCCACTACCAGGTGGCCGAAGAACGCGGCGAGGCTCTGCCGGCGACGGTGTTCTTGGGAGGACCGCCGGCGCTGATCCTGTCGGCTATTGCGCCGCTGCCGGAGAACGTGCCGGAGCTGATGCTCGCGTCGCTCATCGCCGGACGACGCCTGAAGCGCGGCGCCGGACCCTTGGGGGACCATCCACACCCGCTGATCGCCGACGCCGAATTCGCCCTGCTCGGCCGGGTGCCGCAGCAGCAGCGGCGGCCGGAGGGCCCCTTCGGCGACCACTACGGCTACTACTCCCTCACCCACGACTACCCGGTGTTCGAGGTCGAGGCCGTGGCCCACCGGCGCGACGCCATCTATCCGGCGACGGTGGTCGGCAAGCCGCGGCAGGAAGACTTCTTCATTGGCGACCTTCTCCAGGAGCTGCTGTCGCCGCTCTTCCCGCTGGTCATGCCGGCGGTCGAAGACCTGTGGTCCTACGGCGAAACCGGCTACCACTCGCTGGCCGCGGCGGTGGTCAAAGACCGCTACGGCCGGGAAGCGATGGCGAGCGCCTTCCGCATCCTCGGCGAAGGCCAGCTTTCGTTGACCAAATTCCTGTTCGTCCTCGATCGCCCCATCGACCTCAAAGACTTCCGGGCGGTCCTCACCCATCTGCTCGAGCGCACCCGCCCGGAGACGGATCTCTACGTGCTGTCGAACCTCTCCATGGACACCCTCGACTACACCGGCCCGCGGGTGAACGAGGGATCGAAGGGGGTGTGGTTGGGATTGGGCGATCCGGTGCGCGAGCTGCCGCGGGAGTACTCGCCGCAGGTCGAACCGCCGTCGGAGGTCACCGGCGTCGAGGTCTTCTGCCCCGGCTGCCTGGTGATCGGCGGCCCGCCCACCGCCTCGGACCCCGCAGCCGCCGCCCGCCTGGCCGCCCACCCGGCCTTCGCAGGCTGGCCGCTCCTGGTGTTGACGGACGAGCCGCAGCGCGCCGCGGCGAGCCCGGTCAACTTCCTGTGGACCACCTTCACCCGCTTCGAGCCCGCCTCCGACATTCACGCCGCGGGCGTCCGGACGGTGCGCAACCACCTGGCCTACCAGGCGCCGATCCTGATCGACGCCCGTCTCGATCCAGACTTCCCGGACGAACTCTTCTGCGACCCAGAGACCGCCGCCACCGTCGAGCGGAGATGGAGCGAATACTTCCCCCAAGGCAAAATAGAAATGGGCGACTCCGACCGCGGCCACCTGGACTGATCCCTTTCCCCTCCCCCACTAGATCCTTCCGCCGGATCCTCCGTAGACGGAGAGAGTGCACCGAAGGGGAACGCAACCTGAAACCCTTGTCTCTCGTACAAACGTAGTAGAAAATGCAGCACAGCGAGGAGGGGACCTCGCACGTTGACCGATTCTTGATCCGTTGGAGGGGCCAATTCGATGGGAAAACGTCGATCGTCAAGCGATCGAGCCGGCCACCGGCCGGCCAACGGATGGCGGGTAGCCCTAACGCTCCTCGCACTCGCCGGCTTGGCGACCACCACCCCTCCCCCGGTCCGGGCCCACGAAGACCCCAACGCCGCGGTGCCCGAGATCCGCGCCGTGCGGATCGAGGGCGAGCTGAAAGTCGACGGCATCCTCGACGAAGCCGCCTGGCAAGACGCTCCGGTCGCCGACGGCTTCACCCAGCGCAACCCGAACCCCGGCGCGCCGATCAGTCAACCGACCAGCTTCCAGGTGGTGTATTCGGCCACCACGCTGTACATCGGCATCCGAGCCGACACCGACTCTCCCGAAGACATCGTCGCCCGCGAAATGCAGCGCGATGGCCCGCTCTTCCGGGACGATGCACTGCTGGTGCTCCTCGACACCTTCCACGACCACCGCAATACCTACATGTTCGAGGCCAACCCTCTGCGCGCCCGCACCGACGCGCTGATCGTGGACGAAGGCCGAAGTTCGGACTTCCAGTGGGACGGCTTGTGGGAAGTGGGAACCTCCCGCAACGAAGACGGCTGGATCGCCGAATTCGCCATCCCCTTCAGCACTCTGCGCTTCGATGCAGACCGAGACACTTGGGGGTTTCAAATCCGCAGGATCGTGCGAGCGAACAACGAATTCTCCTTCTGGTCCCCCACCGGTCTCGACGCGAACCTGTTCAAAACCTCACGCTACGGCCACCTGACGGGCCTCGAGCCGCCGGAACCGGGCCTCAACCTGCAAGTGGTGCCGTTCGTCACCGGCGGAGTCAAGGACGACGCCGAAACGGGCGGCTCGGACGACGCCGACGCCGGCCTCGACGTCAAGTGGGGCATCACCCGAAACTTCGTGCTCGACCTGACCTACAACACTGACTTCGCCGAAGTCGAGGCGGACGATCTGCAGGTCAACCTCACCCGGTTCTCGCTCTTCTTTCCGGAGAAGCGCGACTTCTTCCTAGAGAACTCCGGCATCTTCCGCTTCGGCCCCGGCGCGCCCACCCTCGATCTGTTCTTCTCGCGCCGCATCGGTATCAGCCCGGAAGGCAACATGGTGCCCCTCGAGTGGGGGACCCGGCTGTCCGGCCGGGCCAAGGGTTGGAGCCTCGGATTCTTGGACGCCCAGACCGAAGCCGCCACCTTCGAAGACGAAGACGGCGACCGAGAGGTGGTGCCCTCCACCAACTGGGGCGTGCTGCGGGTGCAGCGGAACTTCGGCCAGCGGGTGACCGTGGGCACTATGGTGACGAACATCGAAACGGACGACGACGATCTCGGCGGCGACCAGCGCGCCTGGGGCCTCGACGCCAACTTGAACCCGACGGACCGCCTCAACCTCACCGCCTTCTGGGCGCAGACAGACGATGACGACGGCGATTTGGCGGCGGACGAAGACGGCACCTGGGCCGCCGGCGTCGCCGCCGACTGGCGGGCCGACACTTGGAACTGGGAACTCCTCGCCCAGGAGATCCGCGGCGGTTTCGAACCCAAGCTCGGCTTCGTGCGGCGCAACGGCATTCGCCGCTACAACGGCGAACTCGGCTGGCAGCCGCGCTCCGACAACCCAAAGATCCTCAACTACGCCTATGAAGCGGAGATCGACATGATCACCCGCAGCGACGACAGCTTGGAGAGCCTGGAGCTGGAGTTCCTGCTGTTCGGCATTGAGTTGGAGAATGCCAACGAGGTGTTCTTCTTTGCCGGACACGAGGTCGAAGACCTCGACCAACCCTTCGAGATCAGCGACGGGGTGATCATCCCGGCCGGCCGCTATGAATTCGAGGCCGTCCGGGGCGTTTGGGACACCAACAGCAGCCTCCCCCTGTCCGGCTTCGTGGCGGTTCGAGTGGGAGAGTTTTTTGACGGCGACCGCACCGGCATCGAGGGCACCGTCCGCTGGCGCCCGAACCGCTTCTTCCGCACCGAGACGAGCTACTTCTACAACGACATCGAGCTGCCCGCCGGAGACTTCTCCACCACCCTTCTGCGCCAACGGGCGGCCCTCGCCTTCACCCCGGACCTATCCTTGAACGGCCTCGTCCAGTACAGCGATGCCGCCGAACTCCTGGGCGTCAACCTGCGCCTGCGCTGGACCTACCGGCCCGGCTCGGACCTGTTCGTGGTGTACAACGAAACCTGGGATGCTCCCTCCCTCGGCGATCCACGGGAGAGGGAGCGGCAGCTCATCTTCAAGCTGTCGTATTTGTGGGGGCGGTAGAGGGATGAGGCGGCCTGGCCGGCATTCTTGGTCAACCCGGAAAGTCGAGCACCCAGCCGGCACCATCCGCACCTACGGCCTACCGAGGGCGGATCTGCCGAGAGCTAGCAGTGCTGGCTGGCTCAGCGGACGAGAGCGCTCGGTGTCCAGCGCAGCTCAAGGCGGCTGCCCTCGGCGATGGACGGGTCGATCTCGAGCGTCTGAGTTTCGCCCGCTTGCAAGAGGACCCGTCGATCGAACACCTGGCCATCGCGGCTATCGATCCGCAACAGCTCGAGCCCGTCGATCGCCGAAGCACCGATGACGACAAAGGCGGTCGCCCCCAGGGTGGGGCGCTCGCTGCTGTGAGGCGTGATCAGGAGATAGCGACCGGGGGTCGTGTTCAAGGTGAGCTTTGAGCCGCCGCCGGCAGCCTCGAGCCACGCATCGATCCGGCCTCCGGCAGGACCTAGGCAAAGTGGTGCAGGGTGGCTTCCTGGAGCGTCGACTTGAGGGTCCGGGGAATCCACAAGCTCGAGCGTTGTTCCGGCGACCTGCCACCGCCAGTCGTCGGCGAGTGGCAGCGGAACCAAACGGGTGTCGAGGCTGTGCGGGACACCGTTGACACAGTGTACGAGTGTCGCCACTCCAGTGTGAAGGTTTTGGCTTAGCGGCAACCAACTCAATACGACTGACCATCCGTCAGCAACCGTGAGAGTGTAGACCGGCTGGTTCCAGGTGAAGCGAAGAACACTTTCAGCGGTCTCGCCCGCAGTGGTGGTCAGCTGCGCGCGGATCCATCGCGATGGCGTTCCTGCCAGCGGCTTGGCCGCCAGAGAGCCGCGGGGCACGTCGAAGGTTCGCAACTCCTCCTCAGTGGAGGCGCTCGCCGGCGGTTGGGCGAAAACCTCCAGCTCCGTGTCGCACCACTGGATGCGGCAGCCCACGAGCCGGCAGATCTCTTCTGCCACTTCGGTCCAGGGTTGGTTCTCGGCGTCGAAGGTGACCGCGCCGCGGACGCCCGGGTGGATCACCACGCTTAGGTTCGAGAGCCGACCGAAACTGCGCAGCGTTTGGAATAAATCGGCGCCCTTTAGCGAGATGCTGATCTCTGCGGCATCGGCAGGAGGTTGACTCGGAGTGCAGTCGGTGGCCGAGACGGCGCCGCCGGGCGTGCGGGTGACAATGCGGATCGTCGGTGTCGGATGGTCCTCGACGGTGCACCCGAGCCCATTCAGTCGGCAAATGGTAGCCAACGCCTGGCGCCAGGTTACTTCCTTGAGCTCGACGGTGACGGTGCCTTCGAGAGGGCCGTCCGCGTCGACGGTGGCGCCAGCGATTTGCGCGAAGGCAGCGATTGTCATCGCCAGATCCGCGTCGCGAAACGACAGGCTGATCGGCTCTCCCTCATCGATCTGGTGGGCACCGACCGCGGCCGGGACGATGAGGAGTACGGCGAGGGCTATGCACAGGATCGAACGGTTCATCGCGAGACTCCCGAGGGAAGAAGGATGGTGGTGGAGCCGGACGGTGAGGTCACCGTCATGACTCCGCTAGCGTTGCTGATGGTCAATCGTCGCGGCGCGTCGGAGTGCAGGACCTGGGTGCCCGATGGAAGAGGGTCCTGCCGCGGCGCGAAGGTGTGGTTCAGCAACGCGGCGAGCAAGAGCGTCAGAGCGGCGGCGGCGGACCAACGCCATATCGGGAGACGGTGGGTCGGTTCGGCGAGGGCACTGCGGACGATGCGAACGGCGCTGTCCGGATCGGGCTCGAAGGCGGCGCGAAGCCGCTCGTCGCTGGAGGTTCGTTGCGCGGGCTCAGGATTCATCGGTCGGTCTCCAACAAGGTATCGAGTCGTTGGCGTGCGCGATGGAGGCGCATCTTGAAGGCAGAGGAGCTGATTCCCAGGGCCTCGGCAGCGGCGGCGGTATCGAGTTCGCCGACAGCGGCGAGCAGAATGGACTCCCGGTCGCGGTGGCCGAGGTGGGAGAGTGCCGCCAGGGTTCGCTGCAGCTCGTCGCGCTGCTCGATGGCGCGCTCTGTGTTGCTGCCGGGATGCTGGCATTTGTGGGCCATGCCGAGGGCGTCGAGCGGTGCGAGGAGGCGCCGCCGTACTAGAGCCCGCAGCGCTCTACGCCGGGCGATGGCGAAGGCGAAGCCGTCGGCATTGTCCGGCGGCCCATACCGCCGCCAGCGCCGCACGAGGGCGGTCAACGCATCTTGGGCTGCCTCTTCGGCGAGGCCCGCATCACCGGTCCGAGCCAGACAGTAGCGCAACAGGCGAGGGGCCAACGTTTCCACGATCTCCTCCAATGGCATCGCGTGAACAGTACCTGCAGGACTGTGGTGGTCACAATTTTCCTGCAGATTGGCGCGCATCAGTTCTGAGGCGAAGTCGTTCGCCGTCTTTTTTGCGCGGAAAGGAGCCGCGGTTGGAGGACTAGCCAGCGCGGGCAGGTTCGTCGCTCAGCGATTCATCGCCGAGAAATCGGTCCTGGGAATGGCCTTGGAGGCGGCGCCAAGGGAAGCTGCCAGCCGGTTGTTCAAGAGCAAAAAGAGCAAAAGTTCATGCCTGGCCTACAGGTTCGGCGGCTGACCGGCGAGATGGGACCGGCGAAGCGCAGGCCGATTCGGTCGGCTGGCGCCCCTGCCTCCCGGGCAAACTCCCTCGGCGTCCGGTAGCCGAGGGAGCCTTGCGTTGCAGCCTTCGCGCCAGGACTCGATCCGGTGGCGAGGGTCCAGCGAATCGCCTTCTCCGGCCAGCTTCGACTACTCCGACCCCTCCGCCGAAGACGCATTCTCAAGCGCCGCCAGGCGCGCCGCCTCGAACTCGTCGCCGGGATTCCAGGTGGGCATTCGGTTCGCCTCGGCAATCTCCACCGCCGCCCGGAAACCCAGGCGGGCGTCTTCGATCATCCCCTCGAAGTTCCAGTCGTCTTCCAGCTCGTCGCTCGGCTGGTGGTACTGCACGCTCTCCCAGGCCTTGATCTGCTCTTCGCCCCAGCCCTCCGGCTGGCCGATGAACTCGGTGCCGCTGTCGAAGTAGATGGCCGGCACGCCGATCTTGGCGAAATTGAACTGGTCCGAACGGTAGAAGAAGCCGCGATCCGGGAACTGGTCCGCCTTCACCACCCGCCCCTGCTCGCCGGCATACTTCTCAACCACTTCGTCCAAGGACGACTTTCCGTAACCGATGAATCCAATGTCGCGGGTGCGGCCCCAG
Organism: Acidobacteriota bacterium; assembly: GCA_039030395.1. NCBI lineage: Bacteria > Pseudomonadati > Acidobacteriota > Acidobacteriota bacterium. Next base: position 234,081 of record JBCCEF010000004.1, on the reverse strand, counting down.
ATATTGGCGCCGTCGTAGTTGATGTTGGCGGCGATCTTCCCCGGCGGGAAGGTGGGATTGCGGGCGAAGAATGCGGAACCGAGAAGGCCCTGCTCCTCCGCCGCCACGAAGGCAAAGAGCAGCGAGCGACGCGGCGCCTCGGGCAGCTCCCGGAAGGCCCGGGCGATAGCCAAGAGCTGACTGCAGCCGGAGGCGTTGTCGAAGGCGCCGTTGTAGACGGTGTCGCCTTCGGCATCGGCCTTGCCGACCCCCAGGTGGTCATGATGGGCGGAGAAGACCAGCGCCTCGTCGGCCAGTTCCGGGTCCCGCCCCGGCAGAACGGCGAGCACGTTGGCGGTCTGGGTGCTCTCCAGCTCGTTGGTCAACTCGATGGAGGTGGTCACTGCCAGCGGCACCGGCTCGAACTCACGGCTGCGCGCCCGCTCCGTCAACTCCGCCAGATTCTCCCCGGCGAAGGACACCAGCCGCTCGGCGGCATCCTCGGAAACCCAGGCGGCCACCTGCACCCGCGCCTCGTCGCCGGCCGGCAGCTCAAACTGTGGTCCAGTCCAGGAGGTCTGCACCACCTGGAAGGGATAGCCCGCCGAGGGCGTCGTATGGATGATGATCGCCCCGGCGGCGCCCTGGGCGGCGGCGCTCTCGTACTTGTAGGTCCAGCGGCCATAGTAGAGGCGCCGGTTGCCCTCGAAGAGGGCCGGATCCCAATCCGGATCGTTGTTGAGCATCAGCAGGACCTTGCCGGTGAGGTCGGCGCCCTTGTAGTCGTCCCAACCGTACTCCGGCGCCTCGATGCCGTAGCCGACGAACACCACCTCGGCGTCGGCCACCGCAACGGCAGCTTCCTGCACCCCGGAGCCGGCGATGAAGTCGTCCCAGAAGTTGAGGCTCAAGGAACGATTGCCGGCGACGAAATTCCAGGTCTCCGGCGCCGTGGTGGTGATCCCCAGGATGTCGAAGGGCTGTTCCCAGCCGCCATCTGCAGCGCCCGGCTGATAGCCCATGGCTCCGAGCTGCTGGATCAGATACTGGCGCGTCGCCGTATCGCCCTCGGAACCCGGACCGCGGCCCTGGAGGGCATCATCGGACAGGTAGGCGATGGGCGGCTTCAGCACCTCTTCGGTGATCACCTCGGCGGCCTGCGGCGCGGCAGCGACCAGGTCGACCTCCGCGGCGGTTTCGGCGCCCGGCGAGCAGGCACCGAAGAGCGCCAAGGCGCCGGTCATGGCGAGAGAAAGAAAGAAGAGTCGAGTTGGGTTTCGTGCCGTTGAATGCATCGCTAGTTCTCCTAGAAGTCGAAAGATCCGGCCCTGCGGCGCGCCGGCCCGGCGGACGCCGGCGAGTCGACGGATCGTGTTGCCGCATGCTAGGGAAATCGGGGTGAAGAATCAGGAGCCGGGCTTCATGATCGCGAGAAAAGCCGCCAGGCCACCGAGCAGCGGAATGGTCCACCACAGCGTCAGCGCCAAACGCGGCGCTCGGCGCACCACGGCCAGGATGCCGCCCATGACCAGCCACAGGGCCAGCTTGAGCCACACCCACGCCGGCCAGGGGAAACCCTGGAGCACCCGCAGGCTGGAGAGGTGACCGATCAGCATCAGGCCCGAGAACAAGATCACTAGCAGCGCCACGCCGTGGGTCGCCCCGGCCAGCTTGCGAGCCTTGATCCCCCAGCCCTCGCCGGTGGTCTCGCCGGCTTGGAGCTGGTGATACACCATGCCGCCGAGGCTCGCAAAGAGCAGAAAGCCGCCGAACAGGTGCAGAACGGTACTCCAGTCGTAGCTCATGAGATCAAGGCTCCCTTGGTGATGCGCGAGCAAGTTCTTGGCCGGTTCTCCGCCCAAATCGAGTCTTCCGCGCCTTTCCTGCATCATACCGCCCGGGCGGTCGAGCGAGCACCCAGCCGATCCCAACGCCTTGATCCACGACATCGAATTATTTACGATAATTCAATGAATCGGTCTCGAATCCTCTCCCTGAGCCTCGCCCTCGTCCTGCTCGCCGCCACTCCGGTGGCGCTCTCCGCTGAGATCCCCGCCTGGATCGGCGGCGAATACGCCGAGGAGACCGGTCGGCCGCTGTGGGTGAGCCTGGAAGAGGCGGCACCGAATGGGGAGATGAACTGGGATCTCCTGCCGGCGGGCACGCAATCGAGCCTCAAGAGAGAGCTAGATCGCTCTCGGCGCCTCTACGAAACGAAAGGCAAGAGTCCGGCAGAGGACCCGTGCATGACCTACCTCATTATCGACGACCAGCGACCCCAATGGTTGAACCCACCGAGAACTCCCTACGAAATCTCGCGCTTTTCGGAATTGATCGTGAGCGGCAAGGTCTCAACCCAGGCTTCGGGCTTCTTTCAGGGGGTGGCATCGACCCTCTTCGAAATCGAGGTTGACAGCCTACTCAAATCCCCTTCAGGCATTCGTCCCTTCCGGACATTGCGAGTGGTCTATGGCGGCGTGACCCTTCTCATGGAAGGGGGGTCCTACTGCGTTCGGCCGCGCGGAGGGGAGGATATTCCACAAGAAGGAGACTCTGTTCTACTGATTTTCGAGCAGGCGCCTGACTTTCGGGCCCCTTTCGTTCCTCTGCTCGACGATCAGCTCTTTTACCGCCTTCCGAGCGGCAAGACTTCCGTGACCGACTACTTTCCGGAAATCTTCTACTCGGACCTACTTTCATCCCTTGAAGAGGCATTGGAATCGAGTCTCCCATGAGGAAGAAGTTTCGACTCTGCAGCGCAGCGACTTGGGCTATTGCGGTCCTTTGGCCGCCTCTTCTAGGTGCCATTGACTGCGCTCCGAAACTTTCTAACTGGAACGGCCAACAAGAAGCGAACTTCTTCATGCTGGTCTCTCCCACTCCGTTCCCCTGGATCGCCAATGGAGCCGATCTCTGGAACTCTTCGTGTGCCGTCACCCAGGTCCCCCACATCTACACCGGGTCATCGCCGCAGGCCGGTCACTTCAATGTAGACGTGATCTTTCAAAATGGAAGGAATCTGGACCGAGGGCCAACCGGAGGATGCGGCTACACGATACGCGAATACAACCAAAGCGGCGATCTCACTGGGGTCACCATCAGAATCTTCGAGCAAAGCTACAGCGGCGAACCGTGCGACAACTTGGACCGCACGATGGCCCACGAGATCGGCCACCTCATGGGTCTCGGAGATGTCGAGCGCTGGGAGTGCCGAGATCGCATCATGTACGGCTACAATCGGCCTGGTCCCACCACCGTCAGTGTTGAGGATTGCCAAAGGGCCGACGCCCAATGGTGGACCGACTTTGAATCCCCGGACCCCTGCGACCACCCCTACCCACCCCAGGGCTGCGACCCCGGCGGGCCGGATTCGCCGATTCTGCTAGATCTGGACCGCAATGGCTTCCTGCTCACCGGTCTGGGGGATCCGGTCTCCTTCGACATCGACGCCGATGGCGTCGCCGAAACGCTGTCGTGGACAGACCCTCGCGGGCTCGACGCCTTCCTCGCCCTGGATCGAAACGGAGACGGGGCAATCACCAGCGGTGCCGAGCTGTTCGGCAATCACACGCCGCGGGTTGATGGTTCGACGGCGGAAAACGGCTACATCCCGCTGGCGGAGTTTGATCTACCTGCCCTGGGGGGTAACGGCAACGGTGCGATCGATGCCGGCGACGTCGTGTACGACGAGCTGCTGCTGTGGATCGACCAGAACCACGACGCCATCTCTCAGCCGGGTGAGACCTTGAGCTTGGCCCAGGCCGGCGTGGTGCGAATCGGCCTGGACTTCCGCTACACGAAACGGCGCGACAAGGCGGGCAACTTCTTCCACTTCTACGGAGCTGCCTGGCTCGCGGTAGGCAATCGAGAACTGAGGATCGACACTACCGACGTGTTCTTTGTCGTCGAGTAGCGGTCAGCGGCGGGGGACGGGCGTCGCCGCCCCCTCTTCCACCATCTGGACATCGATCACCGGCCGCTGGCCCGGGGCCAGGACGATCACCCGCGCCTGGGGCAGGGTGGACTGGACCGTTTCGAGCCACAGGTCCGTTTCCGTCTGCCCCGGCGTGCGGCGCTTCTGGGCGAGGACTTGACGGAACCGCTCGGCGGCGCCGCGGGCTTGTTGCCGGCGGCGGTCGGCGTCGGCGCCGGCCCGGGAGAGGAGTTGTTCCGCTCCGCCGCGGGCGAGGGATAGCTCGCGCTCCCGGGCGCTCTCGGCGTCGCTGATCTGGCCGGCCGCCTGAGCCTTGGCGTCGCTCACATCCCGGAAGGCCGCCGCCGCCTCGCGCGGCGGATCGACCGCCTGCAGGTTGACGGCGGTCAGCACGACCCCGGCGCCGTAGCCTTCGAGCAGACGCTGCGCCTCGGTGCGGACGCGGTTCTGGATCGCCGCCTTGCCGGAGGTGAGCACCGTATCCACCGGCAGGGAGGCCACCGTCTCCACCAGCGCCGCCCGCACCACCTGGGCCACCAACAGCTCCGGATCCTCACTGCCGAACAAGAACCGCCCCGTCTCGGCCACCTGGTACTGCACCACCAAAGTGGTCTCGATCAGGTTTTCGTCGCCGGTGATCAGCACCAGATCCGGTACCTTTTCGCCGAAGATTTCCAACCGGAAAACTTCGCCGGTGGCGACCTTCTCCACCCGCTCGACCCCCGGCAATCGAAAGCGCAGCCCGGAGGCCACCGGTTGCCCTGTATAGCGTCCGAAACGCAGCAGGGCGGCGGACTCGCCGTTGCCCACGGAGTAGATTCCCGCTGCCAGCCACAGCAACAGAATCACCGCCGCCAGCGCGCCGAAAACCGCCCGGCGGCGCCGGCGGGTGTACTCCACCGCGCCGCGAATCCAGCGGACGCTCGGCGGAGGCATTGGGGAATCAGGGGCCATCGAGGGTCCGCATCAGGGGTGAATCGGATTCGAGGAACACCGTCGTCTCTTCATCGACGATCGACTCGTAGGCTTCGAGGGTGCGCAGGAAGCGATAAAAGGACGGATCGGCGCGGTAGGCATCGGCGAAGATGGCGAGCGCCTCGGCCTCACCCTCGCCGCGCGCCGCTTCCGCTTCGGAGCGCGCCTCAGCCAGAATGCGCTCGCGCTCGGCGAGGGCCGCGGCCTCGATCTCCAGCGCCTTCTCCTCGCCCTCGCTGCGATAGCGGGTAGCGATGCGGGCGCGCTCGGCGCGCATGCGGGCGATGACGCTGGCGCGGTTTTGCGGCGGCAGGGTGAAGCCGTTGACCTGCAGATCGACGATTTCGATGCCGAAGTTGGTGCGGGTCAAGGAGTCCACCGCCTCGGCTACCCGGCGGGACATGGCGCGCAGCTCGAGAGCCTCTTCGTCGGTGTTGATGAAGCCCTCCATCGGCACTGCGCCGACCGCCGCGCCCAGCTCCGCCGCGGACACGTCGAGGAGGCGGGCTTCCGCCTCGGCCCGGTTCTTGACGGTCTGGGCGAAGCGCACCGGATCGGCGATGCGCCAGCACAGGTAGCTGTCCACCAGCACGTTCTTCTTGTCCGCCGTCAGCAGCTCGATCGGCTCGCCGTCGAACACCAGCAGCCGGGCGTCGAGACGGAGGACCGAGTCGATCGGCCAAGGCGCCTTGAAGTGGAGGCCCGGACCGGCGGCCGCGGCGCGCGGCGCTCCGAAGCGGGTGACCAGCCCCATCTCCGATTCGGGCACCGTGAACACCGCCGTCGACAGCCACAGCAGGACGAGGATCAACAGAACGATCTGTACGAAGCGGAATCTCATGGGTGGTCGATCTCCCGGTCGAAGGGTTTCTTCTGCGGCGCTGGCGAGCGGTTCGGCCGCGGACCGTCGGCGCCGCGCCACAGACCGATGGATCCGCCGCCGGTTCCCGGCGGCAGGACCACCTTCGGACGGCCGGCGAGCACCCGCTCGGCGGACTCGATCCACAGCAGATGGGTCAGCAGCGAGCGATCTCCGGCGAGGGCGCCGGCCCGGGCGGTGAAGGACTCCGCCGCGCCGGCCGCCTCGGTGGCCCGGCCCTCGGCCGCGGCGGCCGCGGCGGCACGCTCCAGCAGCCCCTGGCCGCGCGCCCGGGGCACTTCCTGCTCGCGCATTTCTTCGGCCCGCAGAATGCGCGACGCCCGGTCTTCGTTGGCCGACGAGACATCCCGGAAGGCGGCCACCACTTCCTGCGGCGGATGGAGGTCCACGACGTGGACGGAGTTCACCCGCACACCGGAGTCGATGGCGTCCAGGGATTCCTGCAGGCGATCGCGGAGGCGCTGCTCGACGACCGGGCGGTCCTCCGTCAACAAGGCGTCGAGGGTGCGCGAAGCCACTTCATGGCGCGCCACCGAACGGGCGTAGAGGGCGACGAAATCGCGCCTCTGGTCCATGGCGTAGAAAAATCGGTAGGGCTCGTCGAGCCCGTAGTGCACCGTGAAGGTCATCTCCAGCAGGTTCTCGTCGCCGGTCAGATAGCCCGCCTCCAACGGCCGGGAGTTCATCGCCGCCACCGGGCTGTGCCATTCATTGGGGTTGGCGAAGAGCGAGATCTCCCGCCGCTGGGCGATGGCCTCCAGATCGGTGCGGAAACCGACGTCGGCCTTGCGCGGATAATCCACCCGCCAAACGTCGATGCGGCCGAACGGCACCGGCGCCCCGAAGTGCAGGCCCGGCGGCAGCGGCTGCCGCGCCGCCCGGCCGAAGAGCACCCGGAAACCGGCGGAATCCGGCGGGATCACCGCCACGCCGATCGACAGCCAGAAGAGAGCGACGGCCGCCACGGCAGCGGCCACCAGGTGACGCAGCCGCAGTTTCGGCCAGCGGCTGGCGACGAAGGCGCGGGCGCCGCGCAGGTTGTCCGCCGCCTCGTGCATCCCCTGGCGGAAGGCACCGGCAAACAGCCGCCAGACGAGCAGCAGGCCGAAGACCACCACCGACGCGGTGTGGAGAAAGCCCACCCACCCCTCCGTCTCGGCGGTGAGACGCGCGACCACGTTCCAGCCGGCCACGCCGAGCAGAAAGTCGAGAACCAGGCCGGTGACGAGGGCACCCGCGGCGATACTCACCAGATAGATGCGCACGAAGCGACGCCCGAAGTGCTGCAGCAGGAGCACCAGCGAGGCGGCGTTGGTCGCCGGGCCGGCCAGGAGAAAGACCATCGCCGCTCCGGGGCTCACGCCCTTGGCGACCAGCGCCGCGCCCACCGGCGTCGAAGCGGAGGCGCACATGTAGAGGGGAATGCCCGCCACCAGCAGGATCAGCATCGGCACCAGACCGCCGCCGGCGGCGAGGTCGTCCGGCACCACCGCCACGATCACCCCGGCGAGGAGGAAGCCGACGATCAGCCAGAAGGCGATGTCGTCGAGCATTTCGACGAAAGCGTAGTGTCCGACCTTGCGGCCGGCGGTGCGAAGCGTCGCACCGTCGCGCCGGCGCAGGGCCCGCCACAGGCCGGACCAGCCAAGAGTCTCCTCTTCCGCCGCCGATTCCGTGTGGTGGTCATGCAGATGGACACCGCTGTCGGCCAGGACCGCTTCATCCAGAGGCTGGTCATCGGAGTCTTCCCTCCGCAGGCCGGCCTTCTCGGCAATCGCCAGCACCCCGGCGATAAGCGCCGTGAAGAACGAAGCGACCGGCCGGGCGATGGCCATCACCGGTCCAAGCATTGCCCAGGTCAGGAAGATAGCGTCGGCGCTCGACTCCGGGGTGGTGATGAGAAAGGAGAGGTTAGCGGGCCGGCTGGCGCCCTTGCGCTTCAGTTCGATGGAGACCGGCACGATGCCGCAGGAGCAGATCGGCAGCGGCACGCCGAAGGCGGCGGCCTTGGAGACCGCTCCGAGGCCACCCTTTCCCATCCATCGCTCCACCGCGCGGCGGGAGATCAGCACATGCAGCACACCCGCCACGAACAGGCCGAACAGCACGAAGGGTGCGGCCAGGAAAAAGGTTTCCCAGGCGCCTTCGAGGACGGCGAGAAGAATCGACAGAAGAGACATGACCGCCTGACTCTACAGGGCGACGACGACGATGCCGAGGGTTTCCGGGGCTTTACGCCCCGGAAACCAACTCAGAACGATACGCGCAACACCAGAGAAACGTCGCGCCCGGGCAGCAGCACGTCGTCCTTTAGGAAGGAAACGTGATTGCGGCGCTCTTCGTCCGTCAAGTTGCGTCCGCGCAGCAGGGCGTCGACCACCGTCGGTCCGGCGAGGAAGCGGTAGCCGACAGAGGCGTCGACGGTGGTGTAGCCGTCCGTCGGCGTCTCCTCCGGTGCCGTGCGGTCCTGGCGATCGACATCCCGCACCTCGACGACGGCACGCAGCGGGCCACGGTGGTAGTCCAGCCCGGCACGCAGCCGGAGCGGCGGAATGCGCGGCAGGTTCTCACCGCTGCCGCGCAGTTCGGCGCGCACCAGATCGCCGCCTACCAGCAGATCGAGATGGCCGCCTCCGAATTCGGCCAAGTGAATCCGGCCGTCGACCTCGGCGCCGGTGAACTCGGCGTCGCGCTGCAGGAAGCGCACCACCGGCAGCTCGTCTTCCTCCTCGCCGGTGAAGGACTCGAAGATGAAATCGTCGAAGCGGTTGGCAAACAGCGCGACGGAGCCGGTCAGGCGACCCTCCGTCTTGCGGAAGGACACGTCGAGACCGGTGGAGATCTCCTCGTCGAGATTCGGATCGCCGATCTCGAAGGCACCGGTGGCAAGGTGTGGGCCGTCGGCGAAGAGTTCCGTCGAGGTCGGCAAACGAGTGGTGCGAGCCAGGGATGCGGCGACCGCGTAACCATCCTGCGGCCGCCAGATCAGGCCAGCAGAGGCACTCAGGCCGTCATAGGAGCGATCGCTGAAAGAGGTCTCCACGTCCTGAGTTTCGAAGCGTAGACCGCCCTGCCAGGTGATGGCGCCGCGTTCAAACTCCTCGAAGGCGAAGACCGCCAGCGACTGAGTGGTCGACGGCGGCACGAAGGCCTCCTCGCCAATCGCCGAAAAATCGCTGTCGCCGAACTGCAGGCCGATGGAGCCACTCCAAGGGCCGCGCTCGGCCTGCACCAGCTCCACGCGGGCTTCCAGCGAGTCGTTTTCGAACAGCGTGCCGATCTCCTCGCCTTCCAGCTCCTGGTGCTCGTAGTCGGCGACGCCGAGACGCACCTTGATGCCCTGGAAGGGCCCGAAGGCGCGCAGTACCTCACCGCGCAGGTCCACCCGGCGCTGCTCGAGGTCGATGCGGATGATCTCCTCTTCCTCTTCCTCTTCTTCTTCCTCGTGCTCTTCCTCTTCGTGGTGTCCCTCTTCTTCGTGATGACCGTGGCCACCGGGGACGCCGTAAAGGGTGTCGAAGCCGCTGACGGCGACGCCGAAGTAGCCATTCTCGCCGACCCAGGAGGCACCGAAGGCGCCGCTCTCGGTCTCGACGGCGCTGTTCTCCAGCACCCCGGTGAAGGGCTCGTCTTCATCTTCGTCTTCGTCCAGGGAGGGAGGGCCGGGCACTTCGTAGTCGTCCGCCTCGCGCTTCTGGTAGTCGGCGTGCCAGGCGAAGGCCCCGCCGCCGCCGTTCAAGGAAACGGCGCCGGCCTTCTCATCGGCGGCGGTGCCACCGACGATCTCGACGCTGCCGGAAATCGGCGCCTCGGGCACGTAGCTCGGCACCCGGCCGTCGAGCACGTTGACCACGCCGCCGACGGCGGAACTGCCATAGAGCAGCGTCGCCGGGCCGCGCAGCACCTCGATGCGCTCCGCCGCCAGGGGATCCGTGGACACCGCGTGGTCCGGGCTCAGGTTGGATGCATCGGCGCTACCGACACCGCTTTCCAAGGTCCGCACCCGGTCGCCGCCCAGGCCGCGGATCACCGGCCGGCTGGCGCCGTTGCCGAAGGAGGTGGCGTTGATGCCGGGCTCCGCGGCGAGGGTTTCGCCGAGGGACGACTGAAGGCGCCGATCCAGCTCGTCGCCGGACAGGGTAGTGGTCGGCTGGGCAACATCCAGCCGGCTCCGGGCGATCGCCGAGCCGGTGACGAAGATCTCGTCGCCGACCACCGCCCGGTCCACCCCGATCTCCAAGTCGACGGCCTCGCCAGAGCGCACCGCTACCCGCGCCACGCCGTTGCCGGCGAGCGGCGTTTCAGCTTCCAGCAGATAGTTGCCCGGCGGCAGATCTTCAAAGCGAAAGGTGCCATCGGCGCTCAGCTCGCGGCGCAGGTGGCGATCCACCAGCAGCACCTCGCCGCGCGTAACCGGTTGGCCGTCACGGTCGCGCACCACTCCGGAGATGGTGCCGGAATCGGCGTCGGAAGTCGGTTGCGCCGCAAGCGGACCCACCGCCCCGACGACCAGCGAGAGACTCAGCGCCCACAGCACAGCATGGCGCCGCGCGCGAAATCCAACAGTGCGTCCGAGAACGGCTCCAAGGCCCTCCCGGTCCATTCGAAACATCTTCATTGTCAAGTACTCCTCGTTCCTACGAGATCCACGTCTGCATCCAAGAATCGCAGCCCGGAACACACCGCACCGCGCGAACCCGGCGGCCGCCGTCGGGCGACTGCCGGTCAGGGGGAGAGAAAGGAGATCAGGAACGCGGCGGCGCGCGGCCGTGGCCGGCGCGCCGATGGAGGGGACGCGGAGGAAAGGCGGGCAGCGCCGCAGCCGCCGCGAGCACCAATTGCGCGACGCGCGGCTCGGCGGTGATCGCCAAGCCGCGGCTGTGCTCGCGGTGCTGGCACACCGGGCACTCCTCCGGCGACACGGCGTGAGCCGGTTCGACATGGGAGGCCGGCGCGCGGTCTTCCGCCTGGCAGAGATAGAACGTCTCGCCGGTGAGCGCCGTGCCGTGATCGTCGCCGCCGAGGGCGTGCAAATCCACCACCGAGACCAGCAGCAGCAGAGTCCAGGCGAAGGCGGGCAGACGATGGCGTGGCGAGAGTCTCATGGCGCTCAGGGACTGATGATACCTGAATCTCAACAACCCGCGGGCGGACGCCTTCATTCCCCATCCCCGGCGCCGCATCGAATTTTCCGCCGGAGGAGCCACGTATACTCCGTCCATGGCGCCGCGCTTCGATGGGGACGAGATGACCCTGGAGCTGTCGGTCCAGGACCTCCTCGACAGCGTGCTGCTCAGAAACCTAGGATTTTCGAACCGCGGCGGCTACGAACGGCTGTGGCTCGGCCAGGCGATCCACAGCCGCTACCAGGAGCAGGCCCTCGCAGAAGACGGCTCCTTCCGGCGCGAAGTCGCCCTCTCCTACACCTTCGACTACCGCGGCTGGCGGATCACCGTCACCGGCCGGGCGGACGGCCTCCGGCGCGGCGACGACGGCGTGCGGGTGGTCGAGGAGATCAAATCCCTGCGCCGCGGCGGCCAGCTCTCGCCGGCCCAGCGGGAACTCTACGAACGCCAGGCGCAGCTCTACGCCTGGCTGGTCAGCCGCCTGGACGAGGAAGAAGTGCGGCCGGAGCTGGTGCTCATCGAGATCGGCTCCGAGGAGATCGACCGCCAACCGGTAGAGTTCGACGTCCGGGCCGTCGAGGCCGGCATCAAGCGCCGCGCCTCGGCCCTCATCCGCTCCTTCGAGGGGCAGCGGCACGCCGCCCGGGAACGCGCCTCGGCGGCGGCGCGCATGCCCTTTCCGTATCCGGAAAAGCGCTCCGGCCAACACGAGATCGTAGATGCCGTGGAGTCTGCCCTGGCCCACAAAGAACACCTGCTGATGCAAGCGCCCACCGGCATCGGCAAAACCGCCGCCACCCTCTACCCGACACTCCGCTACTGTCTCTCCCGCGGCAAGCGCCTGTTCGTGTTGACCGCCAAGACCCTGCAGCAAGAAATGGCCCTGGAGGTGCTCAAGCTGCTCAATGGCGAGCAGGCCTTTCGCTCCCTCCGGCTGCGGGCCAAGTCCAAAATGTGCGCCAACGACCAGATCATCTGCCACGAGGAGTACTGCCCCTACGCCAAGGACTACTACCTGAAGCTGCAGTCCACCGGCGTGGTGGGCCGGCTGATCGACGACTACCCCACTCTCGAACCGGACGACATCTTCGAACGCGCCCGCGAGGCGGTGGTGTGCCCCTTCGAGGTGAGCCTGGAGCTGACCGGCCAGGTGCAGGTGGTGGTGTGCGACTACAACTACGCCTTCGACCCCTACGTCGCCCTATCGGACTTCGCCGGCGACGCGGACCTGTCCGACACGGTCCTGGTGGTCGACGAGATCCACAACCTGGTGGACCGCGGCCGCGGATACTACAGCCCCGCCCTCGACGCCGAAACGGCGCGCCGAGCCGCCGAACGGTCGATGCGCGGCGGGGCGCCCATCCACCTGCGCATCGGCAACCTCTGCGCCCAGGTTGCGCGCACCATCGAGCGCACCACCGACGCCCTGCTGGAACTGGAGATCGGCTCCGGCGACGGCGACCGGGCGGTGGAGGCGCCACTGCCGGAAGACGCCTTCTGGGAGCTTCGGCCGCTGTTGGACGAAGCCTTCATCGACTACCTGGAGCACAACCGCGAAACCAAGTCCTTCCGCGCCGACGACCCCTTTGTGTCGCTCTATTTCGACGTTCTACGCTTCCTGAACGGCCTGGTGCTCTCCGCCGGCGACGATGCCTTCAGCCACTGCGCCGAGCGCCGCCGCGGGCAGCGCACGGTGCGGGTGCTGTGCAAAGACCCGAGCCGCTTCCTCGGCTCGGTGATCGGCCGCACTCACACCACCATCGGCCTGTCCGCTACCCTGTCGCCGTCGGACTTCTACCGTGACCTGCTCGGCTTCGAAAGCGCCCGCACCTCCTTCGAGGCCATCCCCAGCCCCTTCCCGGCGGAGAATCGCCGGGTGGTGATCGACTCCACCGTCGCCACCACCTACCGCGAACGGCCGTCCAACTACCAGCCCATCGCCGAGCGCCTGTCGGCCTTCGCGGCGGCGGTGCCGGGCAACTGCCTGGCCCTGTTCCCCAGCTATTCGTTCCTGGCGGAAGTCGCCACCCGCCTGCCGGAGGCCGGCAAACGGGTGCTGATCCAAGAGCAGACGGCCAACGATCGAGAGCGCCAGGAGATCCTCCACCACCTGCGCTCGGCGCTGTTTGGCGACGTGCTGCTGCTGGCGGTGGCCGGCGGCGTCTTCGCCGAGGGCGTTGACTACCCCGGCGACATCTTGAAGGCCGTCGCGGTGGTGGGTCCCTGCCTGCCGGGCCTGTCCCTCGAACAGCGGCTGCTCAAGGACTACTACGACGAGCGCTTCGAGCGCGGCTTCGAATACGCCTTCGTGGTGCCGGGGATGACCCGCGTCGTCCAGGCCGCCGGCCGCCTCATCCGCTCGGCGGAGGACACTGGAGTGATCGCTCTCCTAGACCGCCGCTTCCTCCACAAGCCTTACCGCCAACACCTGCCGGAGGACTGGATGGACGACGGCAACCCCACCCCCCTCAAAGGCGATCCCGCCCGCGCCGCCCTCGACTTTTTCGCCGGCAGGGACGACTCGGAGTCGGTCAACTGAACGATTTCCGCGGTGCGGCAAACTCTTCCGGCGGGTGCTCCGTAGACCTAACAGGGACAAGACAGGACAACACAGTCTCCTTTTCCCTCATCCCTCCTTCAGGCCCCGCCCACGAGCGGGGCCTTTTTTGAGATCAGGGCCGCCGGCCGCGATCGCCCAGCGCCCGACCGCCCCGGCGCGCGCGCATTTCCCCCAGGAATCCCAGGTACCGTCGCTGTTGGTCTTCGTCGAGCAATTGGCGCGATTCGAGAATCAGGCGGGCGGTGGTGCGTTCGGCTTCGCTGAAGGAGGTAGCGATTTCGTCGATCAGCTCGTCGATGCGCGCCTCGTTCGGCGTCTCGGCGATCAGCTCTTGCCGAAGCTCCTGCTCCAGTCGGTGGCGGCGGCGGTGCTTTTCCAGGCTGCTCCGCATCAACTCCTGCTGCAGTTCGAGAAAGCGCTCGCGGCTGTCGCCCTCGAGTTCCAGGGAATCCGCCAGCCGGCCCTGTAACCGCTCCGCCCAGCGTCCGCCGCGCTCCCCGCTTTCGCGGAAACGGCGGCCGCGGCGCTCCCACGGTCCGCGCTGCGGCGGGTGTTCGAGGGCCGATTCCCCGTGGCGCAGATGCCGGGCCTCGCGCCGTTCCTGACGCTCACCGAAGTGCCCGACGAGCTGCATGGCGAAGATCCCCAGGTTCAGTCCCAGGGCGAGGCAGAGCAGGATCACCAGGACGCCGCGCTTCACCCTTCGAGCCCTCCCGCGGCTGCCGCATCGCTCTCGAAGGCTTCGAGCATGCGCCAGTATTCGTCCGCCAGGCCGCCTGCCTCGGCGCTCCCGGCGTCCGGGCTCCCGGCGTCCGGGCTCCCGGCGTCCGGGCTCCCGGCGTCCGGGCTCCCGGCGTCCGTGACTTCGGCGGTCTCGGCGACCGCATCGACGGCCTCCGGCGCCAGGGAGCCCAAGCCCACGCCGAGCACCAGACCACCGGCGAGAGCGGCGGCGCTGGCCGCTCGAATCCACGGCGGCAGGGCTGTACGGCGGCGCTCCCGCGCACGAGCCATGATCCTCTCCGTCAGGCCGAGGGGCACCGGCTGCGGTTCCGGCAGCTCGAGCCCCTGCCAGAGGACGGCGAGGCGATCGCGCTCGGCGGCCAGGGCCGGGTCCGCCGCCAGGCGCTCTTCCAGGCCGCGTCGCTCCGCCGCCGACAGTTCGCCGTGGAGGTCGCGCCAAAGCAGCCGTTCGGTCGAGTCTTTCGCGTTCATTCTCGGGTCCCTTCTCTTGTCCGGCTTGCGCCCAGATCGTTCTCCAACGTCCGCATTGCCCGAAACAGGCGGCTCTCCACTGCACCGACGGTGATCTCCAGCACATCGGCGACCTGCCGGTAGGACAGCCCCTCGACGCGCGCCAGCACCAGCACCGCCCGCTGGCCCGCCGGCAGGGCGTCGATCGCCCGGCGGGTCTGCGCCCACCGCTCTCGGGACTCCAAGGCGGACACCGGATCGGCCCCGCCGTCGACCGGCTCGACGGACGACTCCCCTGGCGCCGAATCGTCGCCGCCCGGAGCCGCCAGGCGAAGAAAGCGCACCACCTTGCGCCGCCGAAGGCGGTTGAGACAGTAGTTGACGGCGATGCGGTAGAGCCAGGTGTAGACCTGGCCGCGCGGCCGGTAGCGGCCGGCGCGAGTCCACACCCGGAGGAAGACTTCCTGCACCGCGTCGCGCGCCGCGTCGGCGTCGCCAAGGAGCCGTTCGCAGAGATGGAGCAGGCGCTTCTGATGGCGGGAGATCAGTTCTTCGAAGGCGGCTTCGTCCCCGGCGGCGACCCTCGCCAGCAGCTCCCGCTCGAAGTCGACGCCCTCCATGGGCAGGCTCTCAGCGATCACCACGGTAGGTGAAAACCACCGCGGTCGGAAAACTTGCGCGCCCTGCGGCTTTTCTTACCGGGATAGGGCCTCGCGCAGAGCACGGCCGGAGGCGGGCCGCAGATCCGGATTGGGAGACAAGGCCGTGGCCAGTAGTTCGCCGAGGCTGCCGGCATCGATCTCTTCGGCTTCCGGCGCCAGGTCGCCCGGGGCCGGCCGGCCGGTGAGCAGATGGTAGGTGAGGGCCGCCGCGGACCAAACGTCCGTCCGGGCATCGGCCGGATGGCCGGCGGCCAGCTCCGGCGCGGCCACCGACGGCCCGGCCACCACGGAGACTCCGAAATCCGTCACCCGCACCCGGCCGCTCGCTTCGATGAAGGCGTTCGAGGCGGTGAGTCGACCGTGAACCACACCATCGTCGTGCACCTCTTCAAGGCTTGCCGCCAGCAAGCGCAGGATGCGAACGCAGGCTACCGTCGGCAAGCCGTCGCTGCGGGCGAGCAGCTCTTCGAAGGAGGCGCCGTAGATCAGTTCCCGGGCAATGTAGGCCACCCCGTCCGACAGACCGAAATCGTAGGTACGGGCCACCCCGCCACCGAGCAGCTTGCGGGCGCCCTGCAGGCCGCTGTCGAGACGCTCGAAGTGCGCCGGAGCGTCGAGCGCCGAAGGATCGTAGAGCTTGAGGGCCACCAGCTCCCCGAGCTCCCGATCCCGCGCCCGGAACACCGGGCCGAGGGGACCGCGCCCCAACTCCGTCAACAGCTCGAAGCGCTGGGCGAAGACGTCGCCGCTACCGAGGGCCACCGCGCCGGCGGAGGCGGTTCGGGCACCGTCCAGCCCGTCGTCGTCCAGCCCGGCCGCCGCGCGCACCGAGGGGCCGTCGAGGGTCGCCAGTGGCTGCGGCGAGAGCAGGCCGCGGCGGGTCTTCGGTTCGACGCCGCGCTCTCTGAGGCGCTCGTCCAATTCCTGCAACACCTTCTTGTCGAGCACGACGTCGCCGGCTTCCGCTTCCCGCAGCAAGCTGTCCAGCCGGCGCAGGGTGAGGCCCGCCACCGCCTGGCCACCGTAGCCGGCGAGGGCCGCCGAACCGGCCAGAACCTTGCCCTCGACCAGCGCCAGGGCCGGCGGTTCGCTGCGGTCGAAGGCGGTCTGGCGAGCGGACAGGGCGGTGTGCAGTTCCGCTGCCAGAGCGAGGGCCCGATCCGCCGCATCGTCGCCGCGGAAGATCGCCAGGGCGCGGGATCCGAGGGAACCTGCGTAGACCCCGCCGCGAGCTTCGGCTCCGCGGGCGATCCGGCTGAGGTCCCGGGCCAGGCCGTCGATGGTGCCTTGGGCGTCGAGGCCGTCGATGGCGCGGTGGAGTTCGACCCCCAGCACCACCGCCGGTCCGGCCTCCGCCGGCGGCACCGCCGCGGAGGATCCGAGGGGGCGGGTGGCTGCGGCGCCCACCGTTTCGAGGGCTCGCCGCTCGCGCAGGTCCGCCAGCAGGCCATCGAGGGCGGTCGCCGCCGGCGCCAGGGAGCCGGCCCGACGGGCATCGATGCGCTGCTCGTAGTCGCCCCGGCGGGCGATGTCGATGGACTCGGTGAGGCGAGCGACCGGTGCGCGACCGGTGCGCGCCAGGCCGAAGATCGCCGGCGACGCCAAGGCCAAGCTCACCAACGCCGTTCCGAGCAGCACCGCCAGCGGCAGCCAGGGGCGCTCTCCGCCGCCCGCTTCGAAGGCCGAGGCGACGGCCAGGGCGCCGGCCGATTCGCCGGCGGCGTCAAGGAGCGGGGTGAGGGTGGCGATCCAGGGCGAGCCATCGAGGGTCCAAGCCACCCGCGGATAGGCTTCGCCCTCGGACAGCACCCGGCCCAGCTCGCCGCCAGGTCCGCCGAGGCCTCCCACCTGACCCATCAAGCCGAGGGCGGCACGCTGGCTGCTCGCTCCGATCAGTTCCGGCCCCACCGGCGAGCGGCCGTAGTAGGCCGCCTGGGCACCGCCGATGCGCTGGATTTCGAGCGCCAGCAGATCGTCCACCGCGAAGGCGGCGACGGCGAATCCGATGCGCTCGAAGTCGCGGACGATCGGCTGGCGGGCGGCGTAGTAGAGGCGATCCGTCTGCTCCCAGTAGCCGGTCACCGCCTCCTCGACGGCCGGCGCTTCGAGGAGTGCCCGGGCCGCCGGGCCGAGATCCGCCGTCGAGCCGTCGCTGCGGGCCAGCACCCGGCCGGCGGGACCGGCGATCAGGGCGAGATCGAAGCCCAGCTCCGAACGCAGCGGCTCCAAGGCCGCGGCGACGGCCGCCCCGTCGCTCTCTTCGACGGCGCGCACCAGCACCGACTCCTCGGCCAGCAAGCGAGCGACGAGGGTCAACCGATCGAGTCGTTCGCGCTGTAGGCGGTGGTGGGCGCTGACGCTGCGCTGGAGGCTGGCCTCGGCCGGGTCCGCCACCTCCGGCGGCCGGTGGAGGAACCACAAAATCGCCGCCCCGACGAAGGCCGTCAACAGCGCGACGGCGGCGCAGATCAGAAAAAAACGGCGGGCGTTGGCGGCACCGGGATCAGCCAAAACAAAACCTCCCCCATCAATCCTGTAAACATTCCTGCGAAGGCTGCGATGGTAGCAGGTTTCGGGCATCGAAGACGCCAGCTCGGGAGGCAATTCCTGCTACCATGAGCCAGCTTGCCGAAGCCTTTGAAACCGCGCCCTTCGTTGCCCCTGACGGTGCGGCGGCGACGACGATCTGGAGATCCCTGGCTCATGTCCGAAGCTCTCACCCGCCGCGTCGCGGCCTTCCTCAGCGATCCCTCGCCGGACGATTTCGACGCCCTCGCCGCTGAAGCCTTCGCCTACCAGTACGAGCGCATCGAACCCTTCCGGCGGCTGTGCGACGAGCGCGGTGTGCGCCCCGGCGACGAAACCTCCTGGCGCGAGGTTCCGGCGGTGCCGACCACCGCCTTCCAGAGCCTGAAGCTCGCCGCCGAGGAGCCGCGGAGGGTGTTCCGCAGCAGCGGCACGACGAGCGCCACCGCGGGATCGGCGGAGGAAGACCGACGGAGCACCCACCACCATCCCTTTCCGGACCTCTACCGGGCGGCGATCGATGCCTCGTTCCCAGCCTTCTGCCTGGCGGGCTTCGGCGAGCGGCCGCCGATTCTGTCCCTGATCCCGCCGCGGGACGATTCCAGCCTGGCCTTCATGGCCGGCCATGTGATGGAGCGCTTCGGCGCTCCGGACAGCGCCACGGGCTTCGGCAAGAAGCGACTCGACATCCGCGCCTCCCGCTCGTGGCTCGGTGCCCGGCAGCGGGATCGCCGGCCGAGCCTGCTGTTCACCACCTCCTTTGCCCTGGCGAGTCTGCTCGACAGCCTCGAAAAGCAGTTCCTCCACTTCCGCCTGGCGCCGGGCAGCGCCATCTTCGAAACCGGCGGCTTCAAGGGCCGCACCAAGGAGGTGGACCGGGCGGAGCTCCACCGTCGCACGGAGGAATGGCTGGGGGTGGCACCGGACCGAGTGGTCGGCGAGTACGGGATGACGGAATTGACCAGCCAGCTCTACGCCCGCACCCTGCTGGGCGGCGAGGCGGACGTCTTCGTTGCCCCCCACTGGGTGCGCGCCCGCATCGTCGATCCGCAGACCCTCGAAGAGGCACCCGCCGGCGAAGAGGGACTGGTTTCAATCTTCGATCTGGCGAATCTGGGGTCGGCGGTCCATCTGCTGACGGAGGATCTCGGGGTTGCCGCAGGAGACGGCATTCGCCTGCTCGGGCGGGCTGCCGGCGCGGACCTGCGGGGGTGCTCCTTGGCGGTCGAAGAACTCACCGGATGAGCGATCCGGCGGATTCACCGCTGCGCGCCTCCATCGGCCGCATCGAGGTACCGGCGCAACGGCCGGCGGAGGTCACCGCCTTCTTCGAGCAGGCTTTCGGCTGGTCATCTCGCCGGGTCGAACACCCCGGCGCCGATTACCGCTCCATTCATCCACCGACCGGCCCCGCCCTGGGAGTGAGCGCTTCGAGCGACGACATCCCGCAGCCCCTGGCGGTGCTCGACCTCCACGATACGCCTCTCGAAGAAGCTCTCGACCGGATCGTCGCGACCGGCGGCACCGTCGACTTGCCGCCGCGCCGGGTCGGTGCCTACGGTCGCTTCGCCCGCTTCCGCGACCCCGCCGGCAATCTCTTCGGACTGTGGGCGTCGGAGGATTCCTGACTCCCGCGCCGGATCCCTCGCCCGCTGCGGCCGCCGCACGCATCGCCCAAGGGGCGGCGGAGCTACGAAACCTGTCGACGGAGCGGTTGTTCAACGCCTGGTGCGGCGCCGTCGAGGCCTTCCTCGATCCCTCGTCCGAAGAAAGAGCGGCCATCGAGCGAGATTGGGTGCGTTCTACCCGGCTGTCCGCGACGGGACTCAACGCCGGCTTGCGGGCGGTCCTCGGTGGCCTGCGGGGGCAGCCAGCCCGGCGGCTCTTCGCCAGCAGTACCTTCGAAGAGCCATCCACGCCGGACTCACCGGTTCTGGTCGTGCTGGCCTCGAACCTGCCGGCTCTCGCCGCGCAACCGCTGCTGCCGTGCCTCGCCCTACGGCGTCCCACCCTTCTCAAGTCGCCGAGCGCCGAACCGTTCTTCGCGCCGGCCTTGGTCAGGGCCCTGGCCCACCGCGAGCCGGTGCTCGGCAAGGCGGTGGCGGCGGCGGCCTGGAAGGGCGGCGATCGAGCGGTGGAGGCGCCGGTCCTCGATCGGGTCGGGCGGGTACTCGCCTACGGCGACGCCGAGTCGATCGCCGACCTGGAGCGCCGGGCGCCGGGCAAAGTGCACGCCTACGGCCCGAAGACCAGCGTGGCGATCCTCAGCTCCGGTTCGGATCCCGTCTCCTCCCAGACCATCGCAGGGTTGGCGCGGGACATCGCCCTGTTCGACCAGCGCGGCTGCCTCTCCGTGACCGCTGTCTTCACCACCGGCGATCCGCGCTGGCTGGCCGACCGGCTGGCGGCAGCGCTCGGCGAGGCGCATCGTCGCCTGCCGCCGGGACCGCCGACGCTGGCGGAACAAGCGGCGGTGCGGCAACTGCGGGGGGCGGCGGCGATGGCCGGCCTCTACCGGCCGCAGCTTCCCGCTGCCGCCGGCACAGTGGTGGTCGCCGCCGAGCCGATCTTTGAGCCGAGTCCCGGTCTGAGGACCGTGCGAGTGCTGCCCATCGACCGGGCGCACGATGCGGTGGACGCACTCCGCGGCTGGTCCGGCCGCATCCAGGGAGTAGCGCTCGCCGGAATGACCTGGAAGGGTGAGACCGGCGTGGATCTGCGGTGCGCGCTGGCCGCGCTGGGCATTTCGCGCTTTGCGGCTCCGGGCGAGCTTCAAAGCCCCGACGCTTCCTGGCACAACGGTGGCGACGACCCGCTGAGGGTCCTCTGCGCGACCTGAGCCGGCCCGGCGCCGCGATACACCTCTGCACCCGTAAATCCAACCATTGACATGGGTATATCCCTGCCGTAGCATTTGGCAAATTACACACTTCAGGACTCAACCGGACCAATTTGAATCTCGACCCGGCAAAGGTCCACTCACGGACCGGTCCTGATTTTGTTCCACCCCGGAAGGAGGGGCCACTTTCTATGTCCACCTGGAAATCAATCCTGCGTATTTCTCTTGGGACGGTGCTCGTCGCCGGTCTCGCCCTGGCGCCGGTCGCCGCCCAAACGGCACAAGAACAGGCCGAACTCGATGCTGACGCCGCCGGCGTCCCGGGTACGCCCGGTACCGGCAGCCTAGGCGGCATCGTCTGTCCGTCCGGTTCGCCGACGGACTTCTACTTCAACGACTTCGAGACCGACGATGGCGGTTGGACCGTCGGCGGTGCCGGCGACTGGGAGCGCGGTACGACCGTCAATGGCGTGTTCGACGACTGCGACACCACCCCGCGGCCGGAGCCGCCGGCCGGCTGGGGCGCCTGGGCGACGAACCTCGACGGTTGCTACGCCAACCAAAGTCCTTCGTCCGCCAGCACCCTGTCCCAGACCTTCGATTTCAGCAGCCTCACCGCTCCCATCGAGATGAGCTGGGAGCACTGGTACGAGATATTCGTCAGCTTCGACATGGGCGACGTGAACGTCAACGGCACGAACGTCTTCAGCGTCGCCACTACCGCCGCCACGGGACCGGTCACGGAAACCGTCGACCTGTCGGCCTTCGCCGGCATGGCGAGCGTCACGATCGACTTCGAACTCTTTGCCACCACCGTCGTCAATCGCACCGGCTGGGCGATCAACGATCTCCGTATCACCACCTGCGGCGGTGAGTCGGATCTGGACATCACCAAGACCGACGACGGCGGCGGCTCGGTGGCCCCCGGCGGCACCCTGGTCTATACCGTGACGGTGACCAACAACGGTCCGGACGACGACACCAACGTGGTGGTGACGGACATGCTGCCGGCGGAGGTGACCTACGTCTCCGACGACTGCGGCGGCATCAACGGACCGCCGTGGACCTGGACCATCGGCGCTCTCGCCAACGGCGCTACGGCGATTTGCAACATCACCGTGCAGGTGAACGACATCGAGGGTCCGATCGTCAATACCGCCTCGGTCGCCGGTGACAACGCCGACAACGACGGAGCCAACGACGCCTCGACCAACACGGTGGTGGCCCAGGCCAGCATCCTGGAGATTCCGACTCTCGGCACCATCGGATTCGTCCTGCTGGTCCTCCTGCTCCTCGGCAGCGCGACGCTCCTGATGCGCCGCCGCCAGGCGTAATCCACCGGTTCCGGCAGTACTCAGACGGCCGGCCTGCGGGCCGGCCGTTTTTCTTTGGTGGTCACCCAGAAACGACCAACGCCCGACCGAAGCCGGGCGTTGAACGGCAGGACTCGAAACATCCCCGATCGGAGGCGACCTAGCAGGGCGCTGAAAAACTTCGACAGGACGTTCAGCACCCCGTGACCGGGCCCACAGGATTCGGCGGCGCCGTAGGCGCCGTGGACGGGGGTGAGCCCGAGAATGCTGTTCTCTCGGGCGAGAGGGCGTCGATCCCCCTGGAAAAGAAAGCTAGCAGGGCAGCTGAAATTATAGGCCGAAGGCCGTTCTCAGCAACCTGCTAGCCTTGATAGCGGCCAGCGACGATGTCGTCCAGGGTCAGCTCCGGCAAACGCCAGGCGGGACCGCCGCGCAGGCGACCGACCTCTTTGCCGTCCACGTAGACGATGCCCGTCGGCACGCTGCCGACGTCGTCTTTCTTGGCCGCCGGTTCGTCACCGAAGGGAGTCGGCAAACCGTAGAACTCGAAATCGATGCTGGAACCCTCCAGCTCGTTAGCCACCTGGAGCAGGGGCGGCACGGCGCGAGCGCAGGCCGGGCACCAGGAGCCGAAGTACACCCGTACCTTGACGTCCCTACCCTGGGCCTTGAGCGCCGCCATGGCCTGGGCATCAGGGGTGTAGTTGTCCGCCGTTCGCTGGTACTCAGGACTGTAGTCCAGCAAGGCCTGCGCATCCTGCAGACCGAGCAGGTACGGCTTCGGCTTGAGCACCGCAGCCTTGCCGCCGACGGAGAATGCGATGTTCTGGCCCTTCGGCGTGAATCGGCCGTGGGGGGTCAGCTCGGCGTCCGCCAGAATGTCGATGCTGCCGCCGTCGCGGCGGGCGAGCTTCATTACGCTGACGGACTCCACGGAACCGGCCCGCGGCATGATCAGCGTCGGCTCCGGCAGGGCGGAGGACAGGATCAAGAAGCCTGCCGCTCGCTGCGACTGGTAGATCTCCGCCTTCTCGACGACCTGGCCGTCGACCTCGAGGATCACATCGCCGGTGAGCTGAAAGTCACGCAGCAGCGAATCCGCCGGCATCATCTGGGCGAGGGCCGGAACGCTCAACAAGAGCGCCAGAATGACGCCAACGGCGGCATTCCGGGAGAGCCGGGACGAAGAACCTGGGAACAGGGCATGGGTCATATCTAAAAATCCTCGCATTGGTGTGGGGATCGATCAGCGGACGGCGGGCCATCCACGTGGCATTCCTCAATCGGTTGCCGGTTGCCGCTATTTCTCAGCAAGACTGCTGCCAGCCAACCACGGCGGCAGGCCGGCCACGGTCGCCACCACCTCGCCGTTCAGCACCTCGAAAGAGCGCGGCAGGCGCCGGTGCATCGCATCGAACAGCGGCGGCGGCGTTTCGCGCAGCTCGAAAACCGGCCCCCACTGCCAGTAGAAGGCCTGCAGCTCTTCGCCGGTGCCGCCGGAGAGTACCCACAATGGATCGGCCTCGCCATCGAGGACGGCCAGGGCGCGCTCGTTCAGGGAGTCGATGGCGTCCGTCAACTCTGTCGTGTCGGGGTTCGCCAGAACCACCCAATGGCGCCCTTCCTCCAGTTCCGGAACGATGTCTGCCAGGCAGGCCGCCTCCACGCCCTCGCCGACGCACAGCTCCTGAGCCTCCACGCCGGCCTTCAGGCGGGTGGCGAGATTGTCGAGGGGCAGTTCCGGAGACTTCCAGGCGAACAGCATGGCGGCCAGAGCGGCCACGCCGGCCACGGCGCCCTTCCAGACACCGCCGCCGGCCGTGCGCTTCCTGCCGAGGAACATCAACAGGGCGGGAACGCCCAGCAGCAGAAGGTCCTGCCAGAAGGCCTCCGCCGGGGTGCGGGTCACCAGACTGCCAAAACAGCCGCAGGACTCGCTCGGATCCCGCAGGCCGCGAGCCGTCAGCCAGTAATTGCGGCCGGTCAGGAACAGAAAGAAGATCACCAGGGCGACCGTCGGCCACAGCACCCAGGCGCGGCGCAGGCCGAGCAGCAGGGCCGCTCCGAGGCCCGCTTCGAGGGCCAGGGCGATTACCGCCACGGCCATCGCCGGCAGCAGGAAATCCAGTCCCTCCATCGTGATCTGATCGGCGAAGGCCGCCGGATCGAGGCCCTTGGCCCACACGGCGAACAAGAAAACGGCACCTAGGAACACCCCGGCGAGGGTTCCCAGGACTCTCTTCCAGGCAGCAGGGGAATCGGTGAGCATGGCAAGAAATCCTAACAAGAGCCGTGCCAGTAGGACGCTCCGGGCAGCGCGTTGGAACTTTCACCCCGGCTCGAGCGTAGGAAAGGCCATGAAAAGCTTCCTACTCTGGCTGATCGTCTTGGTCATTTGTTGGCCCATCGCCCTGCTGGCGCTGGTGATCTATCCCTTCGTCTGGCTTCTCTTGCTGCCATTCCGGCTGGTGGGAATTGCCGTGGAAGGGGTTTTCGCCTTCTTGAAAGCGCTCCTGTTCCTGCCGTCACGGCTGCTCGGCCTGTCGCCGGCGCGTTGAGGATCCCGGCGGCGAAGAATCCGACCGGCGGAGCGGCGAGTATCAGCGGGTGTGACCTACCGACTTCTCTACCCGCTCGCCGTTCTGGCGCTCCTGTTGGCGGCAAGCGGCGGGTGTTTCCCGCGCTCCGCCGGTCCTCGCCTCGCCCACTTCGCGACCACCGCCCCAGAGGTCGGCCAGCCGGCGCCGGCCTTCACCCTGCCGTCCGTTGACGGCGGCGAGATCGTGCTGGCGGACCTCCTCGGCGAACGGCCGCTGGTGATCCAGTTCGGCAGCCACAGTTGCCCGGTCTACCGCTATCGCCGCCACTGGATGCGCGACCTGATCGCCGACTACCGTGAACGGGTGGGTTTTCTGCTGGTCTACACTGTGGAGGCGCATCCACAAGGCTCGAAGAGCCCCTATGCCGAGGGCGAGTGGAATCCCTGGATCAACCGCCTGACGGGTATCCGCCTCGCCCAGCCCGAAAGCCTCGACGAACGCATCTCCCTGGCGAAGGAATCGCGGCAGCGCTTGGGATTGAACCGGCCGGAGGTCGAGCTGCCCTTCGCCGTCGATCGCCTGGACGACGCCGTGTGGCGCGAGTGGGGCGCCGCCTCAGCCTCGGCCTTCGTGATCGACCGCAACGGCCGCATCGCCTCACGCCAGGTGTGGATCGATCCCCAGGAAATCCGTCGAGCGCTCGACGGGCTGCTGGCGCCTAGGACGCCAGAACCTAGGACCCGGGAAACTCCGGATGCGCCAGCGACCGCTCGATCTGCTCCAGATGGCGGCGCTGGTGGGTGACCAGCAGGTCGAGGGCGTCGCCGATCGAGATCTTCGGCAAGATCTTCAGGGCGGTGTTGAGCTTGGTGCCGTTGAGATCCCGCCCGGTCGCTCGATCGATCCAGCCGACGAGTAACTCCTGGCGGTTCTCGAAGCGCTCCAGTACGGCTGCGGGATCGACCGCGGCGGCCGTTGGATAGAAGATCTTGGAAGTCTTCATGGGTCGCTTACCGGGTGCCAACATGCCGACGAACCAGCCCCCGAACCAGGTGGGTTTGTAGGGTACTGAACTCTCCGGCGCCCGTTCGATGGCGGCATCGAGCCGCGGCCGGTAATCATCGGTGGCCACCACCAGGTGATCGACCACCTCCGTGATGGACCACACCTTCGGCGCCGGCTTCCAGCACAGCGCCTCCTTGGAATGGCGCCCGAAAGTCTCCCGCACTTCCGCCGTGGTCCGTTCGGCGTGCTGCGCGAGGGTGTCGAGGTGGGCGGACGGTGAGGATTCGTTCATCGGGCGGGCTCCTGGGTCGGGATGGAAGATCGAGTGGGCCGACCCAGTTTCCCAACCGCCTGTGCCCGCCGTCAAACGACATTCACGCCCTGGCACGAGCGAGCTGCTGCTTGAGCAGGTCGCTTCCGAACCCGAAGAGCGAGGCGGCGGCGCGAGCCGCCGAGGATGGGGTGAGACCGAGAATGCTGTTCTCTCGGGCGAGGGGCGGACCGCGGGCTGGCGCCCAGCCCCCTCGAAACGAACCACTAGCGGACTTGCTGAAAGCATAGGCGAAGCCGTTGTTCAGCAAGTCTGCTAGTCGAAGATGTCCGGGACCCGTCCAAAGCCCAACAGCTTGTCGATCCGACCCTGGACGTAGTCGAACACATTGACCGGTGCCGGGAATCCACCCTTGTTGCCCTCGACGGTGTAGACGATGCCGGCGGAGACGTGGTGGACCAGGCCGATGTGCCCTTTCCAGCTATTCGGCTGATCGCGCCACCAAACGATGATGTCACCGGGCTCCGGCGTGACCTCTTCGGAGTCGTACAGCCAACCCTTATTGCGGAATTGTTCGCGAATGTTGCGGGCACCGAGGCTGTAGCGGAAGGGAGCGCCATTCGGATGCTGGTCGTAGCACCAGCTCACGAAGGCGGCACACCAGTTGGCCGGCGGA
Organism: Acidobacteriota bacterium; assembly: GCA_039030395.1. NCBI lineage: Bacteria > Pseudomonadati > Acidobacteriota > Acidobacteriota bacterium. Next base: position 207,601 of record JBCCEF010000004.1, on the reverse strand, counting down.
TCGAGAATGCCGTTCAGGTACTTCTCGATCCACGGACCGCTGTTGTTGGCGCCCTGCTCCCGGGCACCGTCGCGCATCTCCGCCAGGGCGACGGCGAGGGCGGCGCGGCCGCGTGGGGATCCACCCTCCGGCGGCAGGGCGGTGAGATCGCCGAGGGGCGGCGGCTCCAGGATGGAACGGTTGTCTTCGTTTTCGAGCGCCCACCAGGTGAGGGGCCCGACGATGCCGTCCACCACCAGCGCGCGGCCGCGCTCGTCGACGTGCCGCGACTGGAACTCCTTCACCGCCATGCGCACCAGCCGGCCGAAGGTGTGGGTGGTCTCTTCGAGGAAACCTCGCTCGACCAAAATCTCCGTCAGCCGTTCGACGGCTGCCCCGAAGGATCCTTCTCTCACTGTCGGATTCATCTTCACTCTCCCGCGGTCATTGCCGATCATCGATACTGGCGCACGACGGAGAGAGACGGTTACAGGTTTCTCATGATCCGCTGACGCGCCGCCATCCCAGGAACCGGCGCATCTCCTCCGCCGTCGAACTCTCGACCCGATCGAGGAAGCCGTCGATCGGCCCCGAATAGAGCAGCTCGCCACCGTGGACGCCACCGCCGGGTCCGAGGTCGACGATCCAATCGGCCCGGGCGATCAGGTCTTGGCTGTGCTCCACCACCAGGACGCCGTCGCCTTGCTCGACCAGCCGCCGGAAGGTCTCCACCAACACCTCGATATCCGCCAGGTGAAGGCCGGTGGTGGGCTCGTCAAAGAGGAAGAGACGGCCCGGGCGGTCCTTCTTCGCCTTCTTGCCGGATTTCCGGCGCGCCGACGGGTCGAGGAAACTGGCCAACTTGAGGCGCTGCGCCTCGCCGCCGGAGAGGGTGGAGGTGGGCTGGCCGAGGCGCAGATACCCCAGACCGACGTCGACCAGGGCGTTCAGTTTGCGCACCAGGGCGCGGCGGTCGCTGAACAGCTCCAAGGCTTCGGTGACGGTCCGCTCCAGGACCTCGGCGATGTTCAGTCCGCGATAGGCCACCGCCAGCACTTCCGGCCGGAAGCGGTGCCCCTGACAGGTATCGCACACCACCGTCACGGAGGCCATGAACTGCATGTCAACCTCCGTCACGCCGGTCCCCTTGCATTCCGGGCAGCGGCCCTTGTCGACATTGAAGGAGAAGTGCCCGGCGGTGATGCCGGCGCCGGCCATCCCGGCCATCACCTTGCGGATCTCATCGTAGGCCTTGATGTAGGTCACCGGGTTGGAGCGCGACGAACGGCCGAGGGGCCGCTGGTCGACCAGGATCACGTCCGCCAGATCGTCTAGTCCTGCGAGGGCGTCGCACTCGCCGGGGTCCACCTCCACCACCCCGCGAGAGCGCTGGTAGGTGCCGTAGAGCACGTTTTCGATCAGCGATGATTTGCCGGAACCGGACACCCCGGTGACCGCCACCAGCGCCGTGAGGGGAATCTGGACATCGAAGTCCCGGAGGTTGTTCTCCCGGGCGCCCCGGATGGTGAGCAAGTCGCCGAAGGCGGACCGCACCTTTTCCCGCCGATGGCGCTCGCGGTGGCGGCGGGCGATGGCCGGCGGGCGGCGATCGAGGTGCTCACCGGTGACCGACTCCGGCGCGGCCCGCAGTTCCGCCGGGGTGCCCTGGATCAGCAGCCGCCCACCACCCTCACCGGCCGCCGGACCGAGATCGATCACGTGGTCGGCCCCCTCGATCACGGTTCGGTCGTGCTCCACCACCAGCACCGTGTTGCCGCGCTCGGCGAGATCCCCCAGCAGACCGAGGAGCCGGGCGCTGTCCCCCGGGTGCAGGCCGATGGTGGGTTCGTCGAGCACGTACAAGGTGCTGGTGAGCCCTGAGCCGAGGGCCGCCGCCAAGTGGATGCGCTGGGTCTCGCCGCCGGACAGCGTGCGGGCCTGGCGGTCGAGGGTCAGGTATTCGAGCCCCACCCGCGCCAGCACCTCCACCCGCTCAGTGAGTTCTTCGAGCAGGTGACCGGAGCGCGCCCGCTGGGAATCCGTCCACTCCCGTTCGGCCAGCCAGCGGCGCAGGTCTTCGATGCTGCGGCGGGTCAGCCGCGGCAAGGTCTCGCCGGCCAGCCGCACGGCCAGCGCCTCGGGCTTCAAGCGGGTCCCCCGACAGGCCGGACACAGCTCGTAGGCGCGGTAGCGCGCCAACAGCACCCGCACGTGGACCCGGTAAATCCGCCGCTCCAGCCAGCGGAAAAAAGCGTCCAAGTTGGTGAACGAGCCGGAGCCGCTCCACACCCACCGGCGGTGTTCCTCGTCGAGGTCCTGCCAGGGTACCGTCAGCGGTACTTTACGGCTCCTGCAGGCGGACCACAGCTCGTCGTAGAGATCCTCGTAGGCGGGAGTGTTCCAGGGCGCGATAGGACGTTCTTTCAAGCTCTTGCCGCGATCCGGGATCACCCGCTCCGGATCGATGCCGATCACCCGGCCGAAGCCCTGACAAGTGACGCAGGCACCGAGGGGCGAGTTGAAGGAGAAGAGCGGCGGCGTAGGGCGTCGGAAGGCCTCGCCGCAGGTGGTGCACAGCAGGCCGCGGCCGAGAAAGGTGGTGCGCGGCGGCACATCCTCGGCAGCCGGGGCAGCGAGCGCTTCGATCCGCCCCTTGGCCAGGCGATAGCCTTCTTCGACGGTGTCGGCGATGCGGCCGCGGGAACGCTCGGCGGCCTTGAAGCGTCCGAGCACCAGGGCCAGGGTGGGCCAGGCCGTCGCCCAGCGGACCGACGGAGTGAGGCTTTCGACTTCTCCGCTGACTTCGTCGAGGCGGCGGGCGAAGCCCTGGCGCACCAGTTCGCGCAGCGCCGGCGTCGCGCCCTTCTTCGGCCGCGGCAATCGCGCCAACAGGGTGAACTTGTCGCCGGCCTCACCGCCGACCAGCAGATCCGTCGCCTGCTCGACGGTGAAGCTTCTGGCCGAGCCGTGGCCGTTCGGGCATTCCACCTCGCCCAGGTGGGTGTAGAGCAGGCGCAGAACGTCGTGCGCCTCGGTGATGGTGCCTACCGTTGAGCGGGCGTTCTTCACCGAGTTCTTGGCTTCGAGCGCCACCGCCGGCAGGATGTTGTCCACCGCGTCCACCGGCGGCCGCTCCATGCGGTCGAGGAATTGGCGGGCATAGGTGGACATCGACTCCACGAAGCGCCGCTGGCCCTCGGCGTACACCGTGTCGAAGGCGAGGGAGGATTTGCCGGCACCGGACGGCCCGGTAACCACCGTCACGGCACCGTGGGGAATGCGGCAGTCGACGCCTTTCAAGTTGTGGGTGCGGGCATTGCGCACCGCAATCGCCACGGCGCCCGATGGGGGGCGGCGCTGGGCGGGGCGTTTGCTGGGTTTCGAAGACTTGGACACGACGGGGCGGAAAGAAGGGGATCTTACCGCGAGCCGAATCACCGAGAGGGACGGAGGTTCGCGGGACCGATCGCCGCCGACGGGATGGCGCCTAGAGGGACGCCGAAGCCGGCTCTCGAACCGCGTCGACAACCGGCAACCGCGGCCGTTCTTCCGCCGTCGCGACCTTCCCCACCGCCCAGCCGCGGTCGTAGAGGCGGTCGCGCAGGTCGCCGGCGTTGATCTGGCACATCGGCACCATACGGTCCTCCACCGGCAGGCGGAAGACGCAGGCCTCGAGCCGCTCCTGGCCCTTGGCGGTGGCCATCTCCTCGGCCCCCATGAAGTGATGCGACGCGACGGAGAAGCCGTCCAGCCGCGCCCGGCCGCGCAGAAGCTGAAACACCAGACGGGGGAGAGTGGTACCGAATTCCCGGGTGCGCGCCGCCATCCAGCGGCGGAAGGGGCCGAAGAACCAGCCCGGCGCGCGCAGGAACATGCCGGCACCGCGCGCCAGGCGCACCGACAAGGAGTCGTCCCGGAACACCACGCCGCCGAAACCGAGTTCCAGGTAGCGCTCGGCGATGGCGCGGTCGCGCTCCTCCCCGGGCCGCAGCATGGGAGCGGCGACCGGCGACCGGCCGGGGCGATCGAGCACCAGCAGGGTCTCCATGCGGGTGCAGTCCGGGTGACCGAACCAGGCCGGGGTGCGGACAGAGGTGTCCACGCCGTGCTCCGCGAGGGCCGCGCCGACCCTCTCCCAGAGCTCGGCCACCTTCACCCCCACCAGCTCTTCTCGGGTCCGCCCCACCGGCGCCAGCGGCTGGAAGGAGATCAGGCCGAAAGCATCGCGATTCTCGAGGCACCAGGAGACCACCGACTCCACTCCATCGAGGTTTTCGCTGGTGACGGTCATGGTGGTGGCGGCCCGCAAGCGGACGCCGGTTTCCCGCCGCACCCGGCGAATCAGCGCCGCGAACTCGTCGCGCAGGGGATGGAGGTCCGATTCGCGTTGTGGATTCCATTCGCCCCGTCGCCCCTGTTGGGTGGTGTCGACGTGAATGGAGACCTCCGTCAACCCGCCCTCGGCCACCAGCCGGGTGAGGAGATCCGGCTTGCGGCGAAAGCTGTCGCCGTGGGTCATCAGCATCGGGATCAGGCCGATATCGCGGGCGTAGCGCAGGATCGCCAGCAGGACTTTGATCGGCAAGAGGGTGACCTCGCCGTCGGTGATCTGCACGTTGCCCTTCGGGCCGAGGTGCCGGCGCAAAGCATCGAGCTGGCGGAAGATCTCTTGCCGGTCAAAGGGCTTGACGGCGTTGGCGTCGGCCCCCAGATAGCACCCCCGGCAGTCGAAGTCGCAGCGCGGGAAGGCCCCGAGAACGGCTCCGCAGCCGGTGGACTGCTGGCCGAAACCCTGGAAGTCGGTCCGCAGAGCGGGCTCGAGGCTCGACCAGCGGTCGGCCAGGAGATCCTTCTTCTCCTGCGGTATCGGCGCACGAAGTGCGTCCCACATGGCGTGCAAACTCACGGCTCTCAAACCTCCCAGCCCGAAAGACCGCAGACGAAAACCCGGATCTAGGCGCCGGAGCGGCCGGCTTCAGGGGACCGGTGCATCCATCGGATTTCGGAACACGTATTGCATAGGAGGATGTTTCGCGGGCCGATGGCAAACCGACCAAGAAATGCCGCTCACGGCCCGTCTGACGATCCACATTCACATACTGAACAGATAAAGGGTACCCCATGAAGATTCTTCTCTACTCCCTCGCGATCACGGCCCTCGCCGTACCGGCCTTCGGCGAGACTTTTTCCCACGACCGCTGGGGCCGGGTGCTCCAAGAGTTCGTGAACGAAGAAGGCCTGGTGGACTATCAAGCCCTGTCTGAGAATCGCGGCGACCTCGACGCTTATATCGCGCAGGTTCAGAAGTACAGCCCGGAGTCCCACCCGGAGATGTTTCCCACCCGCGACCACGAGTTGGCCTACTACCTCAACGCCTACAACGCGCAGATTTTCCTGGGCGTTCTGAGGGAAGACATCCCGAGCAGCGTGTGGGGCTTCCTCGGCATCGGTCATGGCTTCTTTGTCGGCATGGACATCACAATCGGCGGCAGAAAGACCAACCTCAAGAAGCTCGAAGACGTGGACATTCGTGAGGGCTACGAAGATCCGCGCATTCACGCCGCCCTCAACTGCGCTTCCATCAGTTGCCCTCGCCTACCGCGGGAGCCTTTCCTGCCGGATGCGCTTCAGGCCCAGCTCGACGCCGCGATGACCGAGTTCGTCACCACCTCCCGCGGGTTCGACCTCGACCGGGAGGACCAGGAAGTCCACCTGTCCAAGATCTTCGACTGGTTCGAGGGTGACTTCCTGGCCTACGAGAAGAGCCAGGGCAGCAAGTCGCCGAACCTGATCGACTACGTCAACCGCTACCGCGGAAGCGAGCCCAAGATTCCGGCGGACTACGACGTCGAGTTCCTGCCCTACGACAAGGATCTCAACAGCCAGTAGGAATCAGCGGCGCCCTCCACTCACGGGTCGATCGGGCGGCCGGCCGCGTCGAGACGCTCAACCGGGCCGATGTCGAGGGCACGGACGCTCTCTTCGACCGCCTCCAGATCTCCGACCACCACCCACACGACGCGATCCGGCTGGAGGGCCTTCCGGCCGATCCGGTGGACCGCGTCCAGGGTGACCCCGCGCAGGGCGCTCGGGTAGTTCTGCCAGTAGTCTTCCGGCAGCCCGAAGCGCACCTGCTCCTCCAGGGCGGCGGAAACTTCCCCGGCGGTCTCCCAGCTTCCCGGCAGTTGTAGCACCCGATTGTCCCGCGCCCGCCTCATCTCCTCCTCGGAAACCGGCCGGTCGCCGACCAGCGAACCCAGTTCTTTGCGCATCTCGACGATCGACTCCGCGGTCTTGTCCGCCTGCACCGGCGCCAGGGCGATCAAGGGCCGCTGGCCGAGGGCGTCCGGCGCAAAGGAGAAGGAGCCGTAGGACCAACCCTTGTCCTCCCGCAGATTGAGATTGAGGCGCGAGGTGAAGTCGCCGCCCAAAACCCGCATGAAGAGCTCGAAGGGCACTTCGTTCGGGTTCGCCGTCGGCATCACCACCTGACCGGCGAGCAGAATCGACTGGACGGCTCCCGGCCGGTCGATCAAATACACCGCCTCCGCCGCCGGCAGCTCCACCGGCGCGATGGTCAACGCCGGCACGTCCCCGGCCTGCCAATCACCGAAGGCCTCCTCGAGAGCGGGCCGAAGCTCGCCGAGGGTGGTGTCGCCCACCACCACCAGGGTGGCGTGATTCGGTTTAAACCAGGTGCGGTGGAAGTCCACCAGATCCTGCCGTTCAATGCGGTCCAAGGACTCTAAGGTGCCGCTGCCGGTGAGTGGTTTGCCGTAGGGGTGGTCGGCGCCGTAGAGACGTTCCGGCAGCACCCGCAGGGCGAGGGCAAAGGGCTGCGTCTTCTCGCGCTCGACGGCCGCTCGTTGGCGCGCCATCAGCCGCTCCAGCTCCGCCGGTGGAAAGGACGGCTCCAGCGCCACCCGGGACAGCAGATCGAGGGACGGTTCGAGGTTCGAAGCGAGGGCCGACATGGAGACCAGGCTGGTATCCAAGCGGGCAAAGGTGCCCAAGGTCGCCCCGAGTTCCGCCAGCCGATCGCTGATCTCCAGGGCATCCATTTCGCCGGCCCCTTCGTCGAGCATAGCTAGCGCGAGCTGAGCGGTACCGGCCTCGGCCGCCGGATCCGCCGCCGTACCGGCCTCGACCATCAAGGTCAGGTTGACCAGGGGCACCGCGTCGCGCCGGGCGAACACCACCTCCAGACCGTTGTCGAGGGTGGCGTACTCGATCTCCGGAAAGCGCGGCTCCGGCGCCTCGCCGGCCGCCGGCAGCGCGGAGCGATCCACTCCCGGTTCTGCCGCTTTCCGCTCCTGCCAGGGGGTGACCGTGAGAGTGTAGTCGCCGCGCGTCGCCCAACGCCGCAGTACGCGTTGGAGGTCCGCCGGAGTGGCCTCCGCCACCCGCTCCAGCGTCTCTTGGTAGCAGGCACCGTCGCCCCGGAACACCTGGCACTGAGCCAGGATGTCCGACTTGCCGCCGAAACCTCCGATGCGCTCGGCGCCCCGCGCGAATCGGGCCAGCCAGCGCGCCCGCGCCCGCTCGACCTCCGCCGCCGTCGGCCCCTCGGCGATCAGGCGCTCGAGCTCCTCCATCGCCGCCGCCTCGACCGCCGCCGGTCGGTGTCCCGGCGCGACGTTCAGTTCCAGGGTGAACAAGCCGGCGATCTCGCGCAGATCGACGTAGGCCGAAACCGAAGTGGCGGACTGATCGTCGTACACCAACCGTTTGTAGAGGCGTGACGACTTGCCCTCGGAAAGGATCTCCGTCGCCAGATCGAGAAAGTCGGCGTCCGCGCTACCCCACTCCGGAATGTTCCACACCTTGTAGATGCGGGCCTGGGCCACGCGGTCCTCGGCGGTGTCGCGGACACTCTCGCTACGCTCGGCGATCCACGCCTTGCGGCGGGCCAGCGGCGGCCCCGGCGGCACGTCCCCAAAGGCCGCCGCGACCTTCTCGCGGACGGTTTCCACATCGATATCGCCGGCCAGCACCAGCACCGCGTTGCTCGCCCCGTAGCGCTGCCGGAACCACTCCTTGACGTCTTCAAGAGAGGCGGCATTGAGGTCCTCCATCGAGCCGATCACCGTCCACGAGTACGGATGGCCGGGCGGAAACACCGCTTCGGTGATGCGCTCGTAGGCCAAGCCGTAGGGCTGGTTCTCGCCCTGCCGCTTCTCGTTCTGCACCACCCCGCGCTGCTCATCGAGCTTGTCTTGGGTGATCGCCCCCAGCAAGTGCCCCATGCGATCCGACTCCAGCCACAGGGCGACGTCGAGGGCTGAGGTGGGCACGTTCTGGAAGTAGTTGGTGCGGTCCTCGTTGGTGGTGCCGTTGGCGTCCGTCGCGCCGACGCTCTCCAGCGCGGTGACGTACTCGCCGTCGAAATTCTCAGAGCCGTTGAACATCAGGTGCTCGAAGAGATGGGCAAAACCGCTCCGGCCCTCCGGTTCGTCCTTCGAGCCGACGTGGTACCAGACGTTGACGGCGACGATCGGCGCTTTGCGGTCCTCGTGCACCAGCACCGTCAGACCGTTGTCGAGAACGAAGCGCTCGAAGGGAATGTCGATCCGCGGCATCTCCGCCGAATCGGCGAAAGCGGCGCCGGTGGCGAGTAGCGCGACGGACAGCAGGAGGACGACGTTCCGGGAGAGAAGACGTGATGTCATGGTGGATTCCTTTGGTGGATACTTCAGCCGTCGAAGGACGGAGAGCGGTGGCGCGGTGGGCGGGAGACCCGCGTCCTATCCCAAGAATACGTGGCGGACGCGAGGCGGTTGCACCCCGGAACTACGCGAAGACGCCGTCGGTCAATTCCCGGCGCCGCTCGTCGGTCAGACCGAGGGCCTCGCCGAGGGAAACGAGCCAGCGCTCTTCGAGGTCCGAGACCTCGCCGTCGGCGCGCAGCACCAGCACCGCCATCTCGAACAGCATCTCGCCGGTTGGCTCGTCCGGTGCCGAAGCCGCCAGCTCGCCGACGGACGGCGGCACCAGCAGATCCCGCCGCACCTGGGCAACCTGCTCGTCATTCAACACCCCCGCTTCGAGACGACCGTCGATGGCGGCCTTCTCGTCCGCCGCCAACTCGCCGTCGGCAAGCGCCGCGGCCACCATCGTACGAACCACCGCATACGCCAGCTCCGGGGGCATCTCGACCGGCTCGTCGGGCGCTTCCGGTGGCGGCAACTCCGGCAGCGGCGGGATCCCGGACGGCGCCTCCGGGGGCGGAGGCGGTGGGGGCACGAGACCACCCCGAACTCCCTCCACCGGTGGCGGCGGGGGCGGCGGCACGGCGCCCGGCGGGGGAGGCGGAGGAGGCGCTCCAAGGGTCGAAGCCCCGGTCCCGCCAGGGGCCGCCATGGGGCCGCGCTGCATCTTCTGGTGCAGTAGGGTGCCGGCCACGGCCGCGCCCCCCATCATCAGCAGCCGTTTGCCGCCGATGCGGCGCACCAGCCGGCGGGGGTTGACCCCGGTCGATTCCTTGATCATGCCGGAGACGAGATTCTCGATGAAGCGCATGGCGTGACAGCCTCCAGTGGTTCGTGAGACGCCGGGTCAGTTGGGGCGCAGACGATGGAACCACCGCTTGCGCTTGAGTTCCAAGGGTCCTTCCGCCGAACCGAGGGAGGTAGCATGACCGGAAACGTCCTCGGCAACGACGAAGTACTGGACGGTGCCGTTGCGGTGGAAGTCCGGCGGTACCTCGACGGTGTATTCGCTGCCGTCGCGGCGGTAGGACAGCGGCTCATAGGCGCCGCCCTCGACCCGCGCCGAGACCGCCACCCGGTCCACCCGATAGTCGTCCGTCGCCACGAAGACGACGAAGGCCGAGGTGTCCTTGGCATACTCCGGCCCGCTGCCGGAGCGCAATTCGAGGGTGGGGGCCTGGCGGTCGGCGGCTTCGAGACCGGAACGCAAGCGCCGCCGCAGCTCCGTCAGCCGACCGCGCAACCGTTCCGGCGGCGCCACCCCGGTCAACAGCGCCAGGCCGTCTTCGAAACGCGCCTCTTCTGCCGCCACCTCGGCGGAGTCGAGGAGCGCGTCGAGGTTGCGTTCGACCTGCTGACGGGTGCGGTACAGGCGAATGCGCTGGTCGAGGCCCTCGCGCCCGGACCACAGGGCAGCGAGGGCTTCCAGGTGTTCGAGAGCACCCTCGATGCGGCCCTGCTCGAACAGCCTCTCGGCCTCCTGCTCCATCGCCTCGGCGGCCGTCTCACGCAGGCTCTCGGCGCCCTCATAGGCGGGAAAGATCTGACGAAGCTGAGCGGTGGTCTGTAGCACTTCCTCGGATTGGCCGGCGCGGGACGCGCGGCGCGCCCGGGTGTACACCGAATCGATGCGGCGAGCGCGCGCCAGGGCCGCCTCGGATCCGGGGTGGCGCTCCAGGAAGTTGCGCTCGTTCAAGCCCAGGCCCACCAACACGTTGCGCAAGCGGGTGAGGCTGCCGGCCCGATATCCCTCTTCCAGACCCTCGGCGAACCGCTGTTCGTCCAGGCGATCGACGGAGGCCGCCAACCAGGTCATCAGCTCGCAGTCCGCCGGGCCGAGGGCAACCTCTTCTGCCGGGCCGAAGGTGCTCAGGATCTCGCGCACCGCCTCGTCTTCGCCCTGGGCCAGCAGCTCCCGGGCCTCCAAAAGATCGGCGTTAACCGGTGCCAGCGGCACCGGCTCCTCCGGCACGGCCGGCGCCGCCACCGGCGGCGCCGGCGGCGGCGTCTCCACCACCGTGGGCGGCGCCTCGCCGGTGCGGCCTGACCACCAAACCGCCAGCAAGGCGGCAACCACGACCACGCCGAGGGCCGCGGCGATCAGCGCTGCCTTGGCGAGCGAAGAGGACTTCGAACGGGTGACGGGAGGAGGCGGGGGAACGGCCGCTGACGCCGGCTCGCCGGCCGGTGGTTCCGGCAATCGATCTCCCCCCAGATCCTCGGCGGTGAGGTCCGGCGGCGGGGCCGGGATCGCCAGGTGCGGCGGTAGCTCCGGTGGCTCTTCCTCTGCCGCGTCGGAGGACGCGAAGGCCACCGGTGCCAGCATCTCGTCAACCGAATCGACATCTCCAAGACCGAGGAACACCTGCTCCGCTTCCGGCGCGGACGTGCCCGGACGGGTCTCCTCCAGCCCTGGGCGGGTGCTCTCGTCGGCGGTGTTGCCGTCGACCCCCGGACGGGTGCTCTCGAGGAGACCGGGCCGCGTCTTTTCCTGATCGAGCGGCGACTCTCTGAGGTCGGCGGTGTCTTCCGGGTCGTCACCGGCCGGGGGCCAGGGACCCAAGTCCTCGGGCAACACCACCCGTGTCACCTCCGCCCCCTCCGGCAACACACTCTGGGGCTGTCCCGACGGCGGAGCGCCGACCGGCGAGCGCATCAATTCGTCCTGAGGGGTGGTGGAAAAGGTCAACCGAGCGGCCGGAACCCCGGGGCTCACACCGCCTCGGCCCCACAGAGCACGAAACAGCGTGTCGCTGATCTCCGGGTAACTGACCACCGGCGCCCCATCGCGGGCGCTGAGACAACGCTCGAGCAGCCGGCGCAGGGTCTCCGCATCCTCCAGCTCAAAGCTGATGGCGAGGGGGAGTTCGACCTTCGGGGTCGTCGTCTGACCGTCCCGGACCGTCGCCCCCAGCAGGGTACAGGCCACCCGGCCGAGGGCCTGGACGTCGCGCCGCCGCAGACGCACTTCGTCGGCATTGAGCAGCACCGACGCCTGGATGCCGCCGGCCAGAGAGAGCATTTTGGCGCGGGCACCGGAAGGGTCGACGGACACCCACAGATTCGAGGTGGAGAGCGCCGAGTGGTAGACCCCGCGCTCGGCCAGCAGGTCGAGGCCGCCGATCACCTGCATCAACAGCGAGGCGATCTGCGCCGGCGCCTCGCCGACCAGGGTGTCGAAGGTCCGCCCTTCGATCGGCTCGCGCACCAAAAAGAGCCGTCCGTCCTTCGCCGCCCCTCCACCGAGAATGGCCGGCAGACAGGAATGGCGCAGCGTCACCAGTTCGTCGAGCTTGCGCAGGAAGGATTCTTGGTCGCCCTCGTTGGGAACCAGCTCCAGGACCACCAACTCGTCAGAGCGCTGATCGATCGCCTCAACGGTGGCCCACGGACCGTCCTCGTGCAGCACCTGCTGTTGGACGTAATGCTCCGAGATCTCGATTTGGGTTTTCATACGAACGGACCTCCCGCCGAGTATCAACGGGAGGATCCGTCATTATATGCGCGTCGGTGTGACGGCAATGGAGAGCGGAGCGAACCTTTGCCCTCCTAGAACCTCCAGGCGATGCCGGCGTGCAGGTGCCGACCCGACAAATCGAGGTTGCCAAGGCCCTCGAAATCGCCCCCCAGATCTTCGTCGAGATCCTGCCAGCGGGCTTCGCCGAAGATCGACATCTGATGCGACACGGGAAACTCCACGCCGAGCAAGAAAAACCATCCGAGGGTGGTCTGGGAATCCTCGAAGGTGGTGGTGAAGATCTCCGGCTCGAAGAGATCGAAATCGATGAAGTCACCGGACTCCGTCAAGGTCCAGTCGTAGGCGCCACCGCCGACTCCGACATAGGGCACTACCGGCGACTGCCGCGACGCGAAGTCCAGCACGTAGGCGACGGTGGCGGAGACGACCTCGAGTTCCGTGTCGTGAACGATCGGACGGCCGGTGCTGTCGATGAAGTCGAGATAGGCGGAAGCTTCCTCTTTGGAATAGATGTCGACCGAGAAGAGCAACCCGCTGCGGGGCCCCAGGCCCCAGCGGAAGTCTCCGCCGACGCTCAGGCTCTCGAAGTCCGAAGGCGTCAGGCCGAAGATCGCCGCGTTGTCGTCCCAGTACTGCGACTCACCGTCCGGCGTGAAAGCGCCCGCCCGAAAGCGGATCGCGTTCTCCGCCGAAGGTCCATACGGGCTCTGGGCCAGAACAGGCACCGCGGCGAGAAGCGCGAGGAGAACGAGAACTGTCAGGAAGTGGGTCCGCATGTCAATGCCCCTTTTCGTCGAGTGATTCCGGTTCAAACTCCATTCTCAACCCACCATCACAGCAACACCGATGCCAGCCCGAAAAACCGCGGAAAACTCCGTCTCCAAGTCCGTCAACGCCCTGTAGAGAGGACACTCCACGGCTCACCGGAGACGGTTCTGAGATGATCTGGCGGCCATGAGAACCCATCACTCCCGAGAATCGAGAATCATGCGTCGACACACCCACCTCGCTCTAGCCCTCCTCGTCATCCTCGCGCTTCACGGCTGCGCCTCCACCGCTCCGGATCCCGCGGAAACCGCCGCCGAGCCGTTCTTCGAGATCCTGGCGATCAACGACGTCTACCGCATCGAAGGAGTCGACGACCGGCAGCGCGGCGGAATGGCCCGCCTGCGCACGCTACGCGCCCAACTCGAAGCGGAGAATCCCAACCTCCTGTTCCTCCATGCCGGAGACTTCCTCGCTCCCTCCCTCGCCAGCCGGGTGTTCCAAGGCGAGCAGATGGTCGACGCCATGAACCGCCTGGACGGCGATCCACAGGCCTTCGACGAGCGCTTCTTCGTCACCTTCGGAAACCACGAGTTCGATCTGAAGGACGCTGCCACCCTCGACCGGCGCATCGCCGAGTCGCAGTTTCGCTGGCTGGGCACCAACCTGTGGATCGATGAGCACCAGGGAGTCCCCCTTCTCGCGTCGGAAAACCGCATCGGCACTGCCCTCATCGACATCGGCGGCATGCGGGTCGGCCTCTTTAGCCTGACCGACGAGTCCGCTCAACCGTCCTACATCCTCGACTTCTACGACCGCAACGACACCGCCCTCTCAGCATCCACCAAGCTGCGTGCGGCCGGCGCCGAGGTGGTGATCGCCCTCACCCACCTGGCGGCGGACGAAGATCGCCAGCTCTACTGGGATCTGGGAGACAACGGGCCGGACCTGATCATCGGCGGCCACGACCACCATCGCATGGCGATCAAGGTCGGCGATCGGTGGATCCTGAAAGCCGACGCCGACGCCCGCACGGCAGTTCACGCCAAAGTCTTTCCGCAAAGCGACGGACCCCCTCGCGTCGAGAGCCGCTTCCTCGCCCTGGGCCCAGAACAACCGGAGCCAGACCCGGACGTCGAAACCGCCGTCGCCGACTGGAATCGCCGGGTGGACGAGGCCTACTGCCAAGACCGTCTCGGCATGGAACCCGGCTGCCTGGACCAGGTGGTGGGAAACACCCGCGTTGTTCTGACGGCGGAAGAACTCTCCATCCGCCGCTTCGAGACCAACCTCGGCAACTGGATCGCCGACCGCATGATCGACCACTTCCGGCCAGCGGCACCGGAGGGTTTTCCCTTGGTCGCCTTCGTCAACTCCGGCAGCCTGCGGCTCAACCAAGACCTACCGGCCAACCGCCCGATCCTGCGCCGCCACATCGAAGAACTGTTCGCTTACCCGGCGGAGATGCGGCTGCTCAGAATCGACGGCAAAACGTTGAAGGAGGTGGCATCGCGCGGTGTCGAGAGCTGGACCGGCAACGGCTGGTGGCTACAGATCAGCGGCTTCGCCTACGTCCACGAGCCGGAAAACGAGAAGGCCTCACACCTGACCCTCCTGCCGCCGGACGGTCCCGCCCGCCCGATCGAGGACGACGAGACTCTCTACGCCGTCACCGTCGACTACCTGGTCAATGACCAGATCGGCGACCAGGACGGCTACGTGATGCTGCTGCCGAGAAGCGTCGCCTCCACCGGCGTAGACCTTCACGACTACGTGCTCTACGCCCTCGCCAAAGCCGGCAGCGAGGGCATCGCACCGGAGATTGAGGGGCGCATCTGCAACACCGAAAAGCCGGGGCCTTGCCTGGCGATCACGCCGTAGCGGCCCCGACTCCGAGAAGTTCCAATAACGGAAGGCGGAATGCGGAGTTCGCTCACCGAGCGTCGTCCACCACCTCCCAGGGCACCTCCGCCCCGACCATCACGAGATCGAGCGCGATCCCTTCCTTCGGTGCCGGGCCGTTCCGTCGGGTGTTCTGGAACTCGATGTCCACGAAAACCGGCAAGCGAGAGTAGTAGGTGCCGTTGGTGGCGCCGGTGCGGGTCATCACCATGGAACCGGTCTCACCGCCGACGCCAGGGCCGCGAGCGATCACCTGGAAGCGTTCCGTATACCGACCGTCGCCGTAGGTCACCGTGATCGGCTTGAGACTCTGCAGCGAGAGCGAAACGAACTCGATCGGCACCGTGCGGCTGTCGCCAATCTCTTCGAAGGAAACGTCGGCGAGCCGCGCCACGATGGTGTCCGTATCCTCCGGCTCGGACGGAAAAGACGGCGTGGTCGAGGAGAAATGGCCGACACCGTCCGCACAGTGGACACCGAACTTGTCGGAATCGGATACCCACTTGCACGGATCGTTGTCGAGAGTACCCGGCTCCAACCCGAGATCGCCCGTCGCCAGGCCGACGAAGAGCACCCGAACCGGCGACTGGATGGCGTCCGACAACAAGCAACCGTTGGGCGTCTCCAAGCAACCGAAGTAGCCCTCCGGAATACCCTCACCCTCCGATCCCAGATAGAAGTACGAGCTCCCGTCCGGTGGCGTGACAAACAGGTCATAGCCGGCGGGCACCTTGAGCTGGCCCGGCGAACCGTCAGGGTGGGTGGTGAGCTGACCGACGGCCGGCAGCGCAACCAGGGAGAGGCTCAACAGAGCGAAAAAAAGAGAGATATTGACGCTGGTTTTCATGACGTGACTCCTGTACTGCGGTTAGTGATGGGGTCTCCAACGATGGAGACCTCTTCGCGTACAGGACGTAACGACGGGGGCGAGGCGAATGCCTCACTCGGACCGGGTTCCGCCCCGAAATCCCGCTATGCCCGAGCAAAACGGTCCGAGGACCAGATGAGCCACAAACTTCACCGATACTGCTCAGATGACCCCAATCACTGACTAAGACCGCTTCAGAGAGGGGATTACAAATGACCTGCAAACAAGAAAGCGCCTGAGCGAGGCCAGCACCAGACCATCAGCAAGGAGACCCACCAAATGGGCCTGCGAATCCGAAAGAGTGTCAAGGTAGGACCGTTCAGATTCAACCTCTCCGGATCAGGGATTGGGGTTTCCACAGGACTCAAGGGCCTCCGGGTTGGAGCCGGACCTCGCGGAACCTATGTTTCCGTCGGTAGACACGTTACGTACTACCAGAACACCGCCAGTTCGCCGAGTGCTGAACCAAGAAGGCACGTCTCTACCGGTGGTCGATCGGCGGCAGAGGTTCTACCAGAAGGAACCCATGATCCTCTCGTCGAGATCGAATCAAGTGATGTGACCACGATGGTTGATTCTTCTTCAGGCGAGCTGTTGAACGAAATTCAAATGCGAAGAAAGCAAACATCGCTGACCGTCCTAGCCGGATTGGCCGCATTGGTGGTTTTTCCGATCACGCTGCTTTCGCCACTACCAACCTGGGCAAAACTTCTTGTGGCGCTCGCGCTGGTTGCCTCGATCACCGCCGCGCGCGTTCGCGATATCAGCAAGAAGAGTGTCGTTCTCTTCTACGACTTCCAGGACGACATGGCGACCAGATACTCGAACTTTCTTGACTCGGCCGAAGCTCTCTCTAGCTGCAACGCCATCTGGCACATTCAGGCACAAGGTCGAGTTCGAGACAAGAAATACCACGCCGGAGCCGACAGTCTCATTAGGCGCAACCACACGTTTCTCAGAAAGGCTCAACCGAAGTGGGTAGAACTCAACATCGACGTAATGGCTCTAGGGGTCGGACTCCAAACTCTCTTCTTCCTGCCGGATCGGATCCTCGTATACCAGGGGGCGGCGATCGGAGCGATTCACTACTCCGACCTCGCACTTGACGTCCATTCTTGCCGGTTCATCGAAGACGGGAGGGTTCCTAGAGACGCAGAAGTAGTAGGTCAAACCTGGAGGTATGTGAACAAAAGCGGTGGGCCAGATCGGAGATTCACCGACAATCCCCAAATTCCGATCTGCCACTACGAGGAGATTTCCTTCTCGAGCAGCTCAGGCCTCAACGAACTGATCCAGGTTTCGAGAGTTGGGCATGGCCAATCCCTTGCGGCTGCTCTGGCAGCTCTCACCACCGCCCCGCAGCCCGGAGTCCTTCCCCCTCATGAGAGCTGGATGGGCTAATCCCTGTCGCTAGGCCTCCCTCTTTCTAGCGCTACCGCCGCCCACCCCCGAACAGCTTCCGATCCGCCGAGTATCGGCCCGGCCCCATCAGCAGGAACATGATCGCCATCGCCAGGTAGACGGCAGCGAGTTCATAGGAGCCGCCGCTGGGATTGACGAACGGGTCGCCCAGTCTGATGGCGTGGAGGTGGGTCGCCACCGCCATGGTGCAGGCGATGCCGAAGGAGGCCAGCGGCATCAGCAGGCCGAGGATCCAGGCCAGACCACCGCCGAACTCGGCGACGGCGGCGAGGGCCTGGAGGAAACCGGGCATGTCGGCATCCGGCCCCATCCAGCCGAAGGGGTTCCGGATCTTGGGCCAGCCGTGGAACATGAAGGCCAGACCGGCGACGATGCGCAGCAGGAAAAGACCGAAGTCCCCTTTGACGGAGTGGGCGCGAACGGCGAATAGCTTCTTCATCGAATTCTCCCTCAGGGGGTGCAGCAAGGACGCTTGCGATCGAGACTTCTCGCCTGCGGTACGGGTTCAGGGTACGGCGGTGGACCAAGCGACGGTATTGCCGCTTTCGAAGCCATCCTCGAAAATGGCGGACTCGGCATCGCGCCCCAGTTCCACGGTAAAGGCCGACGCCAGGCGGGCGAACTTAAAGGCGTGAGCGGCGGAGTCCCCGAGGGATGCCAGGGTATCGGTGGTGCGGTGCAGGTTGGGATTCAGATCCGGAAGACGCGATTCCGCCGGCATCGCCGCCGGGTAGCCCTCGGCGGTCCAGGCGGCGTGGTCCGAGCAGCCGTAGCCGCAGGCGGTGGAGGTGCGCGTCAGGTCCGTCAGGTAGGTGTCGATGAGGTCGCCGACGAAGGCCGTCAGGGTGGAGTCGGTGAAGTCCGATAGAAGAGCGATGTCCTGCGGCGAACCGTGGTAGGCGGTCATGTCGAGCTGCAGCACCGCCACGACCTGGGCACCCGCGGCAGCGTGGTCGCCGGCGATCTCCTGGGAACCGCGCAGGCCGACCTCTTCGGCCGCGTAGCCGATGAACTTGACCGTCCGCTGGGGGGCGAAGCCCTCCTCCATGGCCACCCGGATGACCTCGCTCAGAGTCGCGATGCCGGAGGCGTTGTCGTCCGCTCCAGGGGCCGAGAAACCGGGGTTCTGGTTGCCGGCCCAAACCACCGAGTCGAGGTGCCCGCCGAGCACGACGATCTCCTCGGAGCGGGTGGTACCGGGGATGGTCAACATCACCGAAGGCTGCCGCCAGTCGGTGTGCTCGACCAGCTCGACGGTCACTTCCGGCCGCCATTCGGCATAGCCCCGCCACAGATCGCGAATCCACACCGCGGCATTCTCGCCGGCGGCGTCGCTGTAAAAGCGATTGACGAAGTCTTCGGACAAGATTCGGATGTTCGCCAGGATCTTGGCCTCGTCGAGGGAATCTTCCAGCCGCCGCACCCACACCGGCTGATCGATCACGTAGGAGGGCGGCGCGCCGAGCGGCTGCCGCAGCGAGGGCTGGGCGTGGACCCTTAAGGCCTCGAGGGCGGCTTCGCGGCTGGCGTGAACCATGAATCCACCGCAACGCTTGTGCTCGCGATGGATGGTTTCGGCAAAACGGGGCAGGTCGCTCTCGGCCATGCGGGTGATCACCACGCCGTCGCGGGCATCGAGGCGCGCCAGATCCGCCGGACCGCCGATGGCGCGCGAACTGCGCAAGGTGTTGAACGCGTCCTCACCGACGGTGACCCAGAGGTTGGACTCGGCATCGGCGCCCAGCAACGACATCGGTAGGAAAATCAGAATCACGACGGAGAGAGCGATGAGTATTCGGATCCGGAGCATGGTGGTCTCCAACAGAAGCTGTCGAAAATGAACCCTTCGAATTTAATTATGTCAAAGGGCCCGATGCCCGCTAGCAGATGGCTGAACAAGGCCTTCGGCTTTTCCGGTGAGTTGCACCGCCGGCGGTCTTTTCTAGGGGTCTCGGAGCAGGGTGCCGAAGCGCTTTCCAGCACCCTGTTAGTCCGAGCGCAGCAACCGTGCAGGATCGAAACGCAGCACGCGAAGAGCCGGCAGCAGACTGGCGAACCCTGCCGCGATGGCCAGGAGGGTCGCCACCCAACCATAAGTGACCGCATCCCAAGGACCGACACCATGGACGAATGCCCGCAAGCCGTAGGCCAAAGCGACGGCCAAGGGCAGTCCCCAGACGAGACCGAACACCGCTAGGCGCAGCCCCGGAAGCACCGCCTCGCCGAGGGCCGACCAGGGCGACGCTCCGAGCGCCAGGCGGATACCGAATTCGCGACGGCGTTCCGCCACGGAGGCGGCGACCAAGCCGCCGAGGCCGACGGCCGCGATGATCAAGGCCCCACCGGCGGCAGCCGCCAGCAAAGACGCCTGCAGGCGCTGGCGTGCGAGGACTTGATCGCGCACGGCGTCCATGCTGCGCACCGCGGCAATCGGGAGCTGCGGATCGATCGCCGAAACGGCCGCTCGAAGGCGCTCCTCGACGTTGACGCCGCCACCTCGCGGGCGCACCACCCAGCTCGGCTCGAACCAGCCATGGACCAGTTCGAGGAAGGGAGCCGAGGTCTGCGACAGGCTGATGAAGACCGCCGCTCGATGCCCCAGCGGCTCGTTCTCACCCCAGCCCGGGGTTTGCCGAGTGTCGCTCACCACGCCGACGATGCTCCGCTCGGCACCGGCGATCCGAAGGCTTGTTCCCAACGGCTCCCGGTCGCCGAGATAGGTGTGCACAAAGGCGGCATTGACCACCGCCGTCGCGGCTCCCGGTGCGTCGTCCCTGGTGTCGAGATATCGCCCGTCGAGAAGCGGCACCTGCAGGGCTTCGAAGTAGCCCGGGGTGACATAGCTCAGATTGGTGATCTTGCCCTCCTCTTCCGCACCCCACACGAAGGACAGGTTGAGAGGACGTTCATAGGGCAGGTTGAGGCCCGCCGAAGCGACTGCGATGGCGGGATCGTCGTTCAGCCGAGCGGCGACGGACTGAAGCAGGCGATTCGCTGCGTCCGGCTGCCGGTAGCGAACATCCTGCAGCGAGACCGTCGCCGCCACCAGGCCCTCGGCGTTGAATCCCGGAGTCAGGTCCTGAAGGTGGAGAATGGTCCTGACGAGTTGGCCAGCCCCCACCAGCAAAGCCACCACCAAAGCGAGTTGAGCCGTCACCAGCACCCGCCGCGACGACAAGCTGCGCCGCGCCACCCGGATCGCATCGTGACGGGCGTGGCGACGAGCGCTCACCCAGGCCGGATAGAGCCCGGTCACCAACAGCGCGAAAAGGGTCAATAAAAGGGCAACGGCGAGGGCACGGGCGTCGAGGGCGATCGGCTGCCACAATTCCAGGAGAGAGGCCAGAAACGCTCCCGCAAGGCGCACCCCGAAGGCCGCCAGGAGGATCCCCAATCCACCACCGAGAGCACAGAGCACCAGACTCTCGGTGAGCATCTGTCGAACGATCGCACCACGGCCTCCCCCCAGAGCGCGGCGCGTCGCCATCTCGGCCGAACGGCGTGCCGCCAGGGCGAGCACCAGACCGGTGACATTGAAAGAGCACACCCCGAGCAGCAACCACGCCGCCAACCAACTGAGCAACAGGTGCGACCCGGCCTCCCGACCCAGGCCGCGCTGCAGGGACTCCAGACCGAGCCAAGCCTGCCGGCCCGCTGGAATCCGCAGAGCCTCCAGGGCGGGCGCTCCGATCGCCCGCACTTCGTCACTGGCCGAGTCGAGGGTCGCCGCACCGCGCAGGCGCCCGAGAATCATGTAATTCGCCCCTTCGCCTTCTCCCCGTAGTGACGGCCGCAGGGGTGTCCAGAGATCGGCATCGACTCCGGTGCGGAAGTCGGCCGGCATCACCCCGACGATCTCGTAGGGTTCACCGCGCAACTGCAGCGTGCGCCCGAGGACCTCGGAGCGACCGAGATAGAGATGCTGCCAGAGACGGTGACTGAGAATCGCCAGCCGCGGACCGCCCGGCACATCCTCCCGGGCCGTGAATTCCCGGCCGATCAACGGGTCGACACCCAACACCCGGAAGAATCCCGCGCCGACGCGCTGCTGCTGCAGGTACTCGGCCCGGCCGTCGACCACTGCGTTGACGCCGGAAGACCCATCCGAAAACACCGCCAGGTCGAGTTGCTGGACGCTGCCGGCGAGCGCCTCCCACGTCCGGCCGTTCTGGTACAGATTGCCCGACGCCGAAACGCCGTCCTGACCGAAATGGGTCTCGACCACAACCAGACGCTCGGCAGCGGAGTACGGCAGCGGGCGCAGGAGGGCCGCGTCGAGGAGGCTGAAGATACTGACGTTGACACCGATTCCAAGTCCCAGCGTGAGGATCACCGTCGAGGTCAGCACAGGATTGCGAAACAGCACCCGGACGCCGTGCCGCAGGTTGCGCCAAAGCTCGTCCAGGAGGTGAAGCCAAACCGCCTCGCGGCACGCTTCCTGGAAGCCCTCGACGCTGCCGAATTCCAATCTCGCCCGACGCCGGGCGTCCGAAGGAGCCCATCCATCGGCCTCGAGGTCGGCGGACCGACGAACCAGGTGATCGGCCATCTCCTCGGCCATTTCGGCCTCGAAGCGGCGACGCTCCCGGGCCAGCGCGAAGAAACGTCGCAGACGGCCGATCACGCGACCCCTCGGGAGGCTTTCAGCACCATCGTCACGCCCTGAGAAAGGCGCTGCCATTGGCGCTCCTCGACTTCTAGCTGCCGGCGCCCCTCTGCCGTCAACGAGTAGAACTTGGCCCTACGGTTGTTTTCGCTGACCCCGAACTCTGAGTCCAGCCAACCGCGGTGAACCAAGCGATAAAGGGCCGGATAAAGCGAGCCCTGCGGCACATTCAAGGCACCACCGGAAAGCTGCTCCAAGCGCAGCAGAATGCCGTAGCCGTGCATCGGCTGTAGCGAAACGGTCTTCAAGATCAGGAGATCGAGGGTGCCCTGCAGCAGATCATTGGACTTGGCCATAGCTTCTCCTTGTTAATCTAGGAAGAAGCATACAGCCCTTCTCCTAGATTAACAAGGAGAGATCAGCAGTGGATGGGATTCACGCTCAATCGCCGAGCTCTTCGCGCACCGCGTCGGGCGCCGCCGCCAGCAGCGCATCGAGCTTTTCCGGTTCTTTGCCGCCGGCTTGAGCGAAGTCCGGCCGGCCGCCTCCGCCGCCACCGACCATCGGGGCCAGACGGCGCACCAGGGCGCCGGCTGCTACGCGATCCGTCAAGTCCGGGGTGACGGCGACGATCAGGGTCACTTTGCCGTCCTGGCGGGTGCCGAGAACGACCACCCCGGAGCCGATTTTGCCGCGCAGGGTATCCGCCATGTTGCGCAGTTCGTTCGCCGGTGCCGGCGGCACTTCCTTGGTCAACACCTGGAGGCCGGCCACCTCCCGGGCGCCGTCGTCCTCGGCCGGGCCGGCGAGCATCTCCATGCGGAGCTTCGCCATCTCGTCCGCCGACGCCTTGAGGCGGGCCTTGAGCTGGCCGATCTCGTCCGCCACCCGCTCGCCGGAAACGCCGAGGAACGCCTCCGCCGCGGCGAGCTGGCGATCGCGGCCGCGCAGCAGGTCGAGGGCGTCGCGGCCGGTGACCGCCTCGATGCGCCGCACGCCGGAGGCGGTACCGCGCTCGCTGGTCAGCACGAAGGGGCCGATCTCGCCGGTGTTGCCGACGTGGCAGCCGCCGCAGAGCTCCAGGCTGAAGCCCGGAATCTCCACCGTCCGCACCCGGTCGCCGTACTTCTCGCCAAACAGCGCCATGGCGCCGGCGGCGACCGCCTCATCGAAATCGCGGTTGCCGACGATCACCGCCTCTTGTGCCTCGAGGATCTTGTCGTTGACCCGCCCCGCGATGCGGTCTTTCTCTTCGCCGGAAAGCGGCCGGCCGTGGGTGAAGTCGAAACGCAGCCGATCCGGCGCCACCAGAGAACCCGCCTGGCGCACGCCGTCGCCCAGCTCCTCTCGCAGGGCGGCGTGCAGCAGATGGGTCGCCGTGTGGTTGCGCTGGGTGGGCAATCGGTGTTCCGGCGAGACCTGGAGATCCACCGCCACGCCCGGCTCGAGGGTGCCTTCCTCCACCTCAACATAGTGGAGGATGCGGTCGCGATCCTTTTGCGTATCGGTCACGCTCGCCGAGCCCTCCGGCCAGGCGATGCGGCCCCGGTCTCCCACCTGGCCGCCGGACTCGGCGTAAAACGGCGTGCGGTCCACCACCAGCACGCCCCGCTGACCGGTGGCAATCGGGCCGAAGCTCACCGCATCGCCCTCCAGCACCAACGTCTTCTCTACCGGCACTCCGGCCAGCTCGAGCTGCCGGTAGCCGATGAATTCGGTCTCCTCTTCCTCGCCGCCTTCGGCCAGCACCTGCCGCAGCCGGGCGAGGCGCTGCTGGCCGCCGCCACTCGACTGGCGGGAGCGCGCCCGCTGCTGCTGGAGTTCGTTTTCGAAGCCCGCTTCATCGAGGGCCATGCGCTCTTCTTCGGCGATCTCCCGGAGCACCTCGATGGGCAGGCCGTGGGTGTCGTAGAGCCGGAACACCTGCGGACCGGCGAGCTCACTGCGGCCTTCCTGCTTGGCCGTTTCGATCTCGTCCTGCACCTGGCGAGCGCCGGAGGCGAGGGTGGAGAGAAACTTGCCTTCCTCCGCCTGCACGGTGCCGACGGAGGCCTCCTCAGTGGCGCCCAGTTCCGGATAGGCCTTGCCCATCACCTCACCCAGGACCGGCACCAGGCGATGCAGGAAGGGCTCTTCGAAGCCCAGCCGCAGGCCGTGGCGGAGCGCCCGGCGCAACACCCGGCGAAGGACATAGCCGCGGCCCTCGTTGGAGGGGATCACCCCGTCGGCCAGCAGGAAGGTGACCGCCCGCAGATGGTCGGCGATCACCCGCAGGGAGACGCCGTCTTCCGTCTCGCTCCGGTACTCGGTGCCGGCGAGGGTCGCCGCCGCCCGCAGGATCGGCTGGAAGAGGTCCGTGTCGTAGTTGGAGGAGACTCCGGCCAGCACCGAGGTCACCCGCTCCAACCCCGCGCCGGTATCCACCGACGGGCTCGGCAACGGGTTCAAGGCACCGCTGGCGTCGCGATCGAACTGCATGAAGACGAGGTTCCAGATCTCCAGGTATCGACCGGAAGCGTCACCCTCCTCCCAGTCCACCAGCGGTAGGTCCGGGGTCAGGTCGACGAAGATCTCGCTCGACGGTCCGCAGGGACCGGTTTCGCCCATCGACCAGAAGTTGTCCTTCGCACCGCAGCGCTGGATGCGCCCTTCCGGCAGGGTGGAAAGCTTCTTCCACAGGTCGAAGGCCTCGTCGTCTTCATGGAACACCGAGGCGAACAGATGTTCGGCGGGCAGTTCCCAGACTTCCGTCACCAGTTCCCAGGCCCGGCGGATAGCCTCTTCCTTGAAGTAGCCGCCGAAGGAGAAATTGCCGAGCATCTCGAAAAAGGTGTGGTGCCGCGGGCTCGGGCCGACGTTTTCCAGATCGTTGTGCTTGCCGGAGACCCGCAGACACTTTTGCACCGATACGGCGCGCGGCGCCGGCGGCGCGGCGGCGCCCAGGAAGTAATCCTTGAAGGGCACCATGCCGGCGTTGACGAACAACAGGGTGGCATCGCCGTGGGGTACGAGGGGGGCGCTCGCCGTCGGCCGGTGGCCGTGCCGCTCGAAATAGTCAAGGAAGCTCTGACGGATGTCCTGGCTGTTCATGGTGTTCTTCGGAAAGGGGTAGGGGGTCCGCCGTCCGCGGAAGGGGCGTAGGCTATGTTCGAGAATCTTTGTGAGGTTGGGCGAGGAGCCCTGGGTTCCAGGCGGCTCCGGACTCAAAGGGAGTCCGATTCCCACTCCCGGACCACCTCGAAGATAGCATGGCCGGGAAAGCCCTGGCGTTCGAGAAAGCGCGCCAGTTTGCGCGGATCGCGGTCTTGTACGTCGGCCTTTCGAGGTCCCGCCTTGGCGACCCATCGGCGCGCCGCCGCGCGCACCGTCGGCAGGTCGTCGCGGTGGTCCGCCAGGGCGTGATCGATCGCCGCCGAGGCGGCACCGCGCTGCACCAGTTCCGCCCGCAGCCGGCGGGAGCCGATAGGCGCCCGTTCGACCTTGCGGGCCACGTAGTCCGCCGCCGTCTGCAAGTCGTTCAGGTAGCCCAGCTCTTCCAGCCGATCGAGGGCCGTCGCGATCTCTTCGTCATCGAACCTTCGAGCCCGCAGCTTGGTCTCGAGCTGGGCGCGGAAGTGGGGCCGCCGGGAGAGCAGGTCGACGGCTTTCTGGAAGCAGGCCCTTGCGGAGTCCTCTGCCGATTCTTGCGCCTTGCTCACCGTTCGATTTCAAACGGCGACTCTTCCGTCAGCAGGTCGCCCTCGCTGCTCTGCAGGGACTCCTCCATCTGCTCCCGGGAGATGTCGGCAGTGAACTGGACGCCCTGGATCTTCAAGCGGAACTCGTCCGGGTTGGTGGCGCGGCGCATCGCCTCTTCGAGGGTGATCAGGCCGTTGCGGTAGAGCTGGTAGAGGGACTGATCGAAAGTCTGCATACCGTACTGGCTGGTGCCGAGGGAAATCTGCTCGCGGATGAACTTGGTCTTTTCCTTGTTCTCGACACAGTCCTTGATGTACGGCGTAGCGACCATCACCTCCACCGCCGGCACCCGGCCGATACCGTCCGCCCGCGGCACCAGGCGCAGCGAGATGATCGCCTTCAACACCTGAGCGAGCTGGATGCGAATCTGTTTCTGATGGTGCGGCGGGAACACCGAGATGATGCGGTTGATGGTCTCCGTGGCGTCCAAGGTGTGGAGGGTGGAGAACACCAGATGGCCCGTTTCCGCCGCCAGCAAGGCCGTTTCGATGGTCTCGTAGTCCCGCATTTCGCCGACCAGAATGACGTCCGGGTCCTGACGCAGGGCGGCCCGCAGTGAGGTCGAAAAGGCCCGGGTGTCAACATCGATCTCGCGCTGGTTGCAAATCGAGCGCTTGTCCCGGTGGAGGAACTCGATGGGGTCCTCGATGGTGATGATGTGCTCGGTTCGACTGCCGTTGATGTAGTCGATCATCGCCGCCAGGGTGGTCGACTTACCGGAACCGGTGGTACCGGTGCAGAGCACCAGGCCGCGGCGCTCTTCGCAGATCTTTTCGAGCACCGGCGGCAGCATCAGTTCGCGAATGCCGAGAATGCGGGCCGGAATCACGCGCAGCACCAGGCCGACGGTGCCGCGCTGCTGGAAGATGTTGCAGCGGAAGCGCCCGAGCCCCGGCACCGAGTAGGAGATGTCGATCTCGAGGTCTTCCTTGAAGCGCTGCTTCTGGCGGGCGTTCATGATGGAGAACGCCATGGCGATGGTGTCCTCCTGCATTAGGCGCTTGATCTCGTTGAGCTGGTGCAGGTCGCCGTCGATTCGGATCACCGGATGGCTACCGACCTTCAAGTGGAGGTCCGACGCCTTCCGTTCGACGGCCATCTTCAACAGATCATTGATGTTCATCAGCGCTTCCCCCGCAAAGGATATGAATGAATATCGATGCTAACCGCCGTTCCCCGGTGGCGCAAGCGGCCGGCACAGCAGCAGGGCAGCGCCGGCCAGGGCCGCCGTTTCCACCCGCAGAACACGCTCGCCGAAGTTCGCCGGCCGGCAGCCCAGCTCGGCGAAGGCCTGGCGCTCGTCGTCGCGCCAGCCGCCTTCCGGACCGACCACCAGCACCGCCGGGGCGGCGGCATCGCCGGTGGCGGAGCCGACCTCGGCGGGCTGGGTATCGAGCAGCCAGCGCGATGTCGGCGGCGCCACCGCCAGCAGATCGGTCCGTTTCTCCACCGGATGGACCCCGCTGATCTCCGGCAGGCGCGCCCGGTGGCTCTGCTCCAGCGCCGCCTCGGCCACCCGCGCCAGGCGCTCGAAGGTGGAAGGCTTCATCGCGTGCTCGGAGCGTTCGGCGGCGATGAAGCGCACCGCCGCCACCCCCAGCTCCGTCGCCTTTTCGACCAGCCACGAGGCGCGGTCGCGGCGCAGCGGCGCGACCAGAAGCTCCACCCGCCGCGCCGCCTCGTGGGAAGGCGCTCCCTCGTGGAGGACGACCCGGGCGGAGCTCTTGTCTACCGCTTCGACGGTCCCCCAGCGAGCCGTACCCCGACCGTCCACTAGCCGCAGGTGCGCCCCAACGGCCACCCGGCGAGCGCGGAACAGATGGCGGTAGCGATCCCCCTCGATTCGCGCCTCGCCCGCCGCCAGCTGCCGCGGGGTGACCAAAACGGTGATCATGCGGCCTCTTTCCGCAACCGCAAACCGAGCCACTCGCCCTCGACCCGGCGGGCAACCTCGACCAGGCCGAGGCCGTCGAGGGCGGGCCGGGACTCGGCCTCCTGCTCCACCAGCAGGCCGGAGAGGAGGAGTTCCCCACCCCGCCGCAGGGAACGCACCAAGAAGTCGAGATCCGGCCCGATGCGTTCCGGCAATACGTTGATCAGGAGCAGGTCCCAGGGCGTCGGCTCGAGGGCGCCGACGGTGCCGGCAAAGAGGACGAACGGCGATCTTCCGGTGCTTGCACCCGGGAGGTGCGAGGCATTGAGCGCCGCGTTGTGGCGAGCATGGAAGACGGCGATGGGGTCGATGTCGAAGGCGGTGACCGCGGCGGCACCGAGGGCGAGGGCGGCGAAGGCCAGAATGCCGGTGCCGGTGCCCACGTCGAGCACCCTGGAGCCGGCAAGGGGGGCGTCCGCCGAGGGAACTCCAGCCAGCGGCCGGCAGGCGGCGTCTTCGAGCAGCATCAGAGTCAACCGGGTGGTTTCGTGACTGCCGACACCGAAGGCCTCGCGGGCGGGCAGGCGGAGCAACGTCCGCCCCGGCGGCACCTTGGCGGCCGCCGGCGGTGGATCGTCCGCCGGGTCGCGGGGATCGATGAAAAAGCTCTTACCTACCGCGAAGGGCACCGTGCGGGCGCGGTAGGGGGCTAGCCAGTCTGCATCCGGCAGGGACTCCGCAAACTCCCGGCGCACCCCGCGCTCGACCCACGCGGCGCCCACCTCGGGCAAAGGATGTCCTACGGGGAAGTAGGCGTCGAGGGAGAGATTGCCGACGGCATCCACATTCCCCACTTCGACGCCCAGCGTGCCGTGCTCCCACAGCATAGCCACCAGCTCATCTTCGAACCGGGCGGGCAGCCGCAAGCGGAGGCGTTGGGTTTCCAGGGGACTCCGCGGCCTAGCCGAAGACTTTCTTCTTTACCTTGTCGAGAACCGACTTTTCCTCTTCGACCTCATCGCCGGAAATCTCCGCCAGGCGGCGCAGCAGCTCGACCTGTTCTTCTTCCAGATCCTTGGCCCGCGGAACGTGGACGGAGATGTGCACCCGGTGATCGCCCTTGCCGCCGCCGTCGAGCCGCTCAATGCCCTTGCCACGCATGCGGAATTCGCGACCATGTTCGGTGCCCGGCGGAATCTCCAGCGCCACCTTGCCGTGGATCGTTTCCACCTGGCGGGTGGCACCCAGGACCGCCTGCGGGTAGGAGATCTTCAACTCGCTGAAGACGTGAGGCCCTTCGCGCTGGAAAGACTCGTGGGGCTCGACTCCCATGACCACGTAGAGGCTTCCGGGCGGACCGCCGAAGCGGCCGTGCTCACCTTCGCCGGTCATCCTCAAACGGGTGCCGTCCTCGACCCCCGGCGGGATGTTGACCTCCAGGGTGCGCTGCTTTTCCTCCAGCCCTTCGCCGCGGCAGGTGGTGCAGGGGTTGGTGATGATCGTGCCCTGGCCGCTGCACTGGGGGCAGGTACGGGCCACCGAGAAGAAGCCCTGGTTGTAGCGCACCTGGCCGTGCCCACCGCAGGCGGTACAGGGCTTGGGGGCTTCAGAGTCGGCGCTGCCGCTTCCCGAACAGATGGAGCAGGTTTCGAGGCGCGGGATGCGCAGCTTTTCGGTGGAACCGAAAGCCGCCTTCTCGAAAGAGAGGGTCAGGTCGTAGCGCAGATCCGCGCCGCGCCGGGGGGCACGGGCGCCCCCGCCGCGACGGCGGCCAGCACCGCCGAAGCCGAACAGATCGCCCAGGATGTCCGAGAAGTCGGCGAAGATGGTGGGATCGAAACCCGCCCCGCCGGGGCCGCCGCTGGCACCGCCCACGCCGGCGTGACCGAAGCGGTCGTAGCGCGCGCGCTTGTCCGCGTCGGACAGCACCGAGTAGGCCTCCGTCGCCTCCTTGAACTTCTCTTCCGCCTCGGCATTGCCGGGATTCTTGTCTGGGTGATACTGGATCGCCAGCCTGCGGTAGGCGGACTTGATCTCGTTACCCGCCGCGTCGCGAGCGACGCTCAGCACTTCGTAGTAGTCGCGTTTGGTGCTCATGGTGCTGGGTCCGGCGGCCGCGCTGACCGCGTGGCGACGGACTTATCCTTCCGTCTGGTTCAACATCACATCGGACAGCGTCCGAGAGATGGAATTGAGGTCATACAACGCCACTTCGAGGTCGCCCCGCTCTTCCTTGGAGAGCGCGCTGCGGGCCTGCAGAAGAACCTCGTGGATGCGCTGGCGGTCCGCCTCCGTCAACAGGCCGCGGAACTGATCGAACACCCGCTGGTTGTTGTAGATCAGGCCCTCCAAGCGATTCTTGAGCTGCCGGATCTCGCGCCGGTGGCGGTCCGCCTGGGCGTTGGCGTCGGCCTCTTCCACCAACCGCGCCACCTCTTCCTGGCTCAAACCCCCGGCCGGATTGATCTGGATCGAGTGGGAGAGGTTGGTCGCCATGTCGCGGGCCGACACGCTGACGATGCCGTTCGAGTCGATGGCGAAGGTCACCTCGATCTGCGGAACGCCGCGCGGCGCCGGCGGAATGCCCACCAGCTCGAAGCGACCGAGGGACTTGTTCTCCTTGGAGATCTCGCGCTCGCCCTGCAGCACGTGGATCTCCACCGTGTCCTGATTGTCCACCACGGTGGTGAAAATCTGGGTGCTCTTGGTCGGGATCGCCGAATTGCGGTCGATCAGCTTAGTAAACAAGCCGCCGTGGGTTTCGATTCCCAGGGACAGGGGGGTGATGTCCAGCAGCACAACGTCCTTGACGTCGCCGCGCAGGATACCGCCCTGGATGGCCGCCCCCATCGCCACCACCTCGTCCGGATTGATCTCGCGGTTCGGCTCCCGCTGGAACAGCCGGCGCACCGTCTCCTGCACCATCGGCATACGGGTTTGTCCGCCGATCAACAATACCTCGCCGATCTGGTCCGGCCGCAGGCCGGCCTGCGACAGGGCATCCAGGCACGGATCCTCGGTGCGCCGCACCAGGTCCCGCACCAGATCTTCGAAATGCGAACGGGTGAGGGTGCGGGCAAGGTGCCGCGGGCCGGTGTCGTCGGCGGAGATGAAGGGCAGATTGATCGCCGACTCCTGCTCCGAGGACAGCTCGCACTTGGCACGCTCGGCGGCTTCCTTCAAGCGCTGGAGCGCCATGCGGTCTTCCCGTAGATCGACGGAGGTCTCCTTGCGGAACTCGTCGATCAGCCACTCCATGATGGCGCGGTCGAAGTCCTCGCCGCCCAGGTAGGTGTCACCGCTGGTGGACTTGACCTCGAAGATGCCCTCGGACAATTCGAGGATCGAAATATCGAAGGTGCCGCCGCCCAGATCGTAGACCGCCACGGTCTTGTGCTCGTTCTGGCGATCGAGGCCGTAGGCCAGAGCCGCCGCCGTCGGCTCGTTGATGATGCGCAGCACTTCCAGGCCGGCGATGCGGCCGGCGTCCTTGGTGGCCTGGCGCTGGGAGTCGTCGAAGTAGGCCGGCACGGTGATCACCGCCTCCTCCACCTCTTCGCCCAGCGCTTCTTCGGCGAACTCCTTCATCTCCCGCAGGATGAAGGCGGAGATCTCCTGAGAACTGTACTGGCGGTCGCGGATCAGCACCTTCAGGTCGCCGTTCGAGGCGCGCACCAGCGGGTAGGGCAGGATGTCGAGGGCCCGCTGCACCTCGTCGTCGTCGAACTTGCGGCCGACCAGGCGCTTGACGGCAAAGACGGTGTTGCGAGGATTGGTGATCGCCTGGCGCTTGGCGATCTGCCCCACCAGCCGGTCACCGTCTTCCGTGAAGGCGACGATCGAGGGAGTGGTGCGGCTGCCTTCGCGGTTGGACAACACCCGCGGCGCCAGCGCATCGACCACCGCCACACAGCTATTGGTGGTCCCCAGGTCGATTCCGAGAATCTTGCTCATATCCGTTTCCCCTCTAGCAGGCCTGCCGAAAAGACCTTCGGCCTATGATTTCAGCAGCCCTGCTAGATTCTTGGTCAGGGGGGCTAAGCGCCCCCCCTGCCCGAACTGCAAAGCATTTACGGGCTCACCCCCATCTTCGGCGCCTCCGGCGCCGCCGAGCCCTACAGGCTCGGAACACGACGCCGAATAGCGCCCCTGAGTTTTTCAGCACCCTGCAAACCGGTGCATCGGGTAGACCTCACCGCTCACAAGCCACCAGCAAAAACTTCAGTTCTCGGAGCCTTCGATCGGCACCGCCACCTCCACAATGGAGGGACGCAACAGCCGCTCGTGCAGGCGGTAGCCCTTCTGCATCTCCTTGACCACCACCGGCTCCACCACCGCCGGATCCTCGCGCCGAGAGACCGCCTCGTGCACCGACGGGTCGAAGGGCTCCCCTTCCGCGGGGACCTCCTCCACGCCCTGCCGGCGCAGCACATCCTTCATCTGGCGCAGGATCATCTCGACCCCCTGCTTGAGGTCGTCGAAGCCGCCACCGGCGGTCAGCGCGCGCTCGAAGTTGTCCACCACCGAGAGCATTTCGCGCATCGCCTCGGTCAGGGCATAGCGGCGCAGATCACCGCGCTCCCGCTCCGAACGCTTGCGGTAGTTCTCGAAGTCCGCCAGCGTGCGAACGGAACGCTCACGCAGTTCCCGCACCTCCTGGCGCAGGTCCAGCACCTCCTGGCTGACCTCCGATCCTTCGTCGCCTTCGTGCCGGCCTTCGACCTCTTCGACCGCCGCCACCGCCTCGGCCATCGCCTCGTCCAGATCCTCCGATTCGGCACCGTCGAGTTCCAGCTCGTCCGGCGACTCACCGATAGCATCCGACCGCATCTTCGTTTCGTTCATGATGATTCGGTCTCAATTCAATCTTCAAACAATCAGTAGATCGGAGACCATCCCGCTGTCCCCGCGCACATCTGCGGCTCTTACCACCGCCTTGCTATCACGAATCCGAGCGGATCGCCCCCTCGTCCAGGGCGTCGCTCAAGGTCTGCCCGACGAAACCGACCAGCGGCACGATGCGCTGGTACTGCATGCGCGACGGCCCGAAGACTCCCAACGTGCCCTCCGAGCGGTCGCCGTAGCGGTAGGTCGTCGCCACCAGGCTGAAGTCGAGGGTGGAGGTCAGATCGCTGTCCTCGCCGATCACCACCCGCAGTCCGGGGCCCTGCATGCAGCGGTTGAGCAAATCGACCAGCCGCACGCGATTGGCGAAGGTGTCCATCAGGGTCTTCACCCGCTGGAGATCCGCCAGTTCCGGCTGACCGATCACCGTGGAAGCACCGTCCACCCGCACATCCTGAACTTCGCGCACCGCCAGGCCGTCGCGGGCCAGTTCCAGCGCCGTCGAGAGCATGCGGTCCATCTGGGCACGCTCCTCGGCCATCAACGCGAGAGTCCGGTCGCGAATTTCCCGCAGCGTCCTGCCGGAGAAGTTGCTGTTCAGGTAGTTCGAAATCTCCACCAACGTCTCCGGCGTCAAGACCTCGCTCGTCTCCACTACCTTATTGTCCACAAAGCCGGACTTCGAGACCACCACGCAGAGCACCTTGAGGCCGCTCATCGGCACGAAGCTGACGGACTCCAGCACCGTCTCGGCAACCGGCGGCCCCACCACGATGCCCACCTGGTCGGTCAGCTCCGACAGCAGGTGAGAAGTGGCGGACATCAAGCGCTCCGGATCGTCCGCCGACGGCAACAGGTGTTCACGGATATAGCGCCGATGGCGTGCCGGCACCTTGCGTTCCCCGATCATCGACTCGATGAACAAGTGGTACGCCGAGTGCGTCGGTACCCGGCCGGCGGAAGTGTGCGGCTGCACCAAATAGCCCCAGTCTTCCAGATCGGCCATCACGTTGCGGATGGTGGCCGCCGACAGGCCGAGGCCTCCCTGCTTGGCGACTGCCCGCGAACTCACCGGCTCCGCCTCCAGGACGTAGGTGGCGATGATGGCGCGCAGGATCTCCCGATGCCGCGCATCCAACTCCACCGTTGGCGCTTCCCGAAGCATGTCGCTATTGTAACGCAGTGAAACCTTCGGAAAGACCCATCAAAACCCCTTGGCCGGCAAGCCTCGCCCTGGTCGGCCCGGGCAAGGTGGGGCGTAGCCTCGGCGCCTGGTTTCGCGCCACCGGCGGCGAGCTTCGGCGCCTGGCCGGCCGGCGAACTCCGGAGGTGGTGGCCGCACGCTTCGGGGCCGCAGCCACGAAGCTCGGACGCTTCGCCAGCGACGACTGCGATCTTCTGCTCATCGCCGTCTCCGATCCGGCCCTGGACGCGGTGGTCGCGGCCCTCGCCGAGCGGCCGCAAGCACCGGTCGTCCTGCACACTGCCGGCAACCGGGGCGCCTCGGCCCTGGAGCCCCTGCGCACCTTCCAGCCGGAGATTGCCCTGGGCACCCTGCACCCCCTCAAAGCCTTTCCGGAGCCGCTCGAAGACCCCGCCGAAGGCGTCGGCATCTTCTTCGCCCTGGACGGCGACCGGCGCGCCCGCGAAGCCGGCCGGATCCTCGCCGAACGCTGGCGGGCCACCAGTGGCGTGATCGCCGGCCCGGACCGCATCCTCTACCACCTGGCGGCGACCCTCTCCGCCGGCGGCGTGGTCACCCTGGTCGCCGCCGCCTGCGCCCTCGCCCGCCGCCTGGATCTGCCGCAGGAAGTGAGTCGAGGCTACCTGGAACTCGCCCGCGGCGCCCTCGAACACGCCGAAGACGCCCTGCCGGAATTCGAGCAGGCCATCACCGGCCCGGTGGCGCGAGGGGATGAAGCCGCCTTCGAGCGTCAGCTTGACGAGCTGGCCCGCCGAGCGCCGGAGCTACAGCCGCTGGTGTTGGAACTGGCGGCGGAGACTCGGCGGCGGCTGGGCCGACAGCCGCCGTAGCGGCCAGCCTGGAACGCGAAGGCTGACAGAAGATTGCACCTGATTGTCTACATATTTCGAACATTAGACACTACACAAACAGAGGACGGCGCCTGACCTCTTCGCCGGACGCCACAACACCGGCGTCACCGCTCTCGGGCTTCGGAACACGCGCGAGATCGGGGTTCGAGAGCCCCCATCCGTTTCCTTTCAAAAGGAGGAACCGATGAAGTTCTCTGTCCGTCCCTTCATCCTTGTCGCCGCCCTGCTCCTCGTCGTACCGATCGCTCAGGCCCAAGACTCGCCGGGCCCCTTCGACGACTTCGCCAACCACTATAAGTGCTATGAAGTCTTCGAGTTCGACAACTTCGATCCGCGCGAGGTCCGGCTGCGGGACCAGTTCGGTCTGAGCCACGACCAGGTGATCCGGCCACGCTACCTGTGCAACCCGGTGAGCAAGAACTTCGAGCCGATTCCGCATCCCGAAGTCCACCTCGTATGTTTCGAGATCATCGAGGAGAGCGAACCGCGCGAGGTCAAGGTGCTGGTGCGCAACCAGTTCGGTGAGCAGACTTTGAAGGTGCAACAGCCGGAGCTGCTCTGCCTACCGTCGTCCAAGGAGCACGTCGAGTAGCAAACCGTTGACAACGAGCTTCGCTCGTGGCTCTGAGGGCAATGCTCAGCGCCCTGTTGCCCCGTTCGGCGTTTGGATCGCCGGGCGGGGTTTTGGTGCATTGTTCTTCAGAAAATGGTGGAGGCTGCGGGGGAAGCAAAGCGCGCCGGCGGCACGGCGCGTTCTCGGTCGGGGAGACCGGGTACTGTGGTTTAGTTGGCGCCGTGCACAATCGGCTCGAAGGGCTCGACAGGCTCCTCATCGACCGGCTCGAGGTCGGGATCGTCGTCCGGGCAGTCCTCGCCGCAGGGCTCCGTCTCGTGCTCGGCGCAGTTGTTCGAGAACTCGTAGTAGTTGAAAGGCTCGGGGGTCGGTCCCGGGCTGTAGCCCGGGTGGAAGTTGCCGGAGAAGCCCGGCAGGTTCTTGACGTAGTGGCCGTTGGTCGCCTGGATCGTGCTGGCCGGAACGCCCCAACTCGGCACACCGACATCCAGATGCACGATCTGACCGTCGGAGATGCGGGTGAAGCTGAAGCGCGGTATCACCGTCAAGCTACTAGAGAAGGTTCCGCCACCGGACCAGGTCTTGGTGGCCGTCAGGGAGCCCCACGGCTGGGGCGCAACGGTTGACAGACCGACGTGAACGTCCCACAGCTCGGTCGGCGATCCATTGCCGTAGTCCACCGAAATGGGGTTGATGCTTTCCAAGCTCAGTCCGTGCATCTTGATCGAGACGGTCGTTGTATCGCCGATGTTCGGCAGGTTCGGATCGCTCACCCTGCGAACGGACGTGTCGGCGTTGGCGGACAGGCCATGTCCGGCGCTCCGACCGAAGGGAACGCCGACGCAGTCGATCGTGTACTCCTCGCCGATCGAGGTGGGTCCGAAGAAGCCGTTCGGAATGTCGACGGTGACGTGGGTCCCGCCGGACGTCTTCCAGTAGTCGAAGATCTTGTTCACCGGCTGGTATTGGAACGGACCCGCCGGATGGGCCTGGGTTTGGGTACGAATCTGAGCCCCGGCCGCTGAGGCGATCGCCGCCATCACGGTCAATGCGAGGCCGGCAACGAAGATACGACGCATAAGCACTACCTCCTTGAGTCAACAGCGGCCCGAACACCGGGCCGCTACCCAACAAAGCGGGAAAGGCCAAGGCGGGGAATAGGTGCGAAGGATCTGGACGACCCGCGCGTTCGCCGGGACATCGGCGTGATCATCGCCTCGGGTACATCCGGGCGCTGAGTTCGCCTTCCGGTCCCTCGGCTGTCGGCCGTTCGCGGCAGGCCCGGGGGATCGGTGGCTAGGCCTTCGGCAAGGGCTTGGCCTGGCAGGGCAGACGTACTGTGGGGGGAGGATACGTGCGCCGGCGGCACGGCGCGTTCTCGGTCGGGGAGACCGAAGATCAAAAGTTAGTGGACACCGTGCACGACGGGCTCGAAGGGCTCGTGCTCGTCGATCGGCTCAACATCCGGACCGTCCTCGGGGCAGTCCTCGCAGGGCTCCGCCTCATGCTCGGCGCAGTTGTTCGAGAACTCGACGTAGGCGATCTGCTCAGGGGTCGGCCCCTGGCTGTAGCCGGGGTGGAAGGCACCGGACTTGCCGGGATAGTTGGAGATGTAGTGCGTGCCGGCGGCGGTGATCGTGCTGGCGGGAACTCCCGAGCTCGGCTCGCCGACGTCCAGCACCATGATGGTGCCGTTCGACACGCGGGTGAAGGTGAACTCCGGGATCACCGTCAGGCTGCTGTCGAAGGTGCCGCCGCCGGACCAGGTCTTGGTGGCGGTCAGAGATCCCCAGGGCTGCGGCGCAGAGCTCGACAGCCCGACGTGGACATCCCAAAACTCAGGACTGCCGCCGCCGTTGTAGGTCACCGTGATCGGTGAGGTACTGGCGAGGCTCAAGCCCCTCATCTTGATGGACGTGGTCGCCGACTGGCCGATGCCCGACGGCTTGGGGTCCTTCAACCGGCGCACGGAGGTGTCGGCGTTCGCCGGCAATCCCTGCCCGGCACCCGGACCGAAGGGCTGACCGACCAGGTCGATGGTGTAGGACCCAGCGTCCGAACCCGGTCCGAAGAAGCCGGCCGGCAGATCGACATCGACGTGGGTGCCCCCGGAGGTCTCCCAGTAGTCGAAGATCTTGTTCACCGGCTGGTACCGCACAGGGCCGATCGGCTGGAGCTGGGTGCGCTGAATCTGCGCCATGGCCGTCGAGGCGATCGCCGCCATCACGGTCAAGGCGAGTCCAACAAGGAAGATACGACGCATAAACACTTCCTCCTTAGGTCTAATAGCGACTCGATTAGCCGAGCCGCTATACGTCAAAGCGCAAAAGACCATGTCCAGCAATAGCCGGGGGGCAAGAGCAGAATGGGATGGAAGATGCCCAAAGAGCCGGAGTCCTCCGGCGACTCGTCCTGAAATGAATCCGCCTGGCACTACACTTAGTATTGAGAGAACCATTAAAAACAGCTTGCGCGACGCGCTGTCTCGGGGACCTGAGGTGTCTTCGGGTTCCAATCCAAGAGAGGCCGGATCTACAACCTCTCGTCAGTGGGAGCCCCCATCCGGCGTGCTGTTCGAGCACATCCATCGAGGGAGGACTCATGCATCATCCAGCGCACCGTTTCTCGACCGGCATCTGGATTCGTCCATATCCGCTCCTCGCCCTTGCCCTGATGGCTGCCGTCTGCCTTGCGGTGCCTGCCGCCTTGGCCCAGGATCCACCGAGCGACGAACGTCCCCTCTTCCGCTCGATGGACCGTCTCGAAGGCGGCAACGATGCATTGGTGACCCTGATCGCCAGTCAGCAGATCGACGACACCGGCCAGCGCCATCTCACCTACAACGGCACCTTTCCGGGACCCGAGATCCACGTTTCGCCCGGTGCCAACCTGGGGATTCGGCTCTACAACGCGCTGGAAAAGCTCACCGTCGCAGACCTGCAGGCCTTCAGTCCGCCGGTGGTCGGCAACCAGGACTCGGACAAGGTCAAGGAGTTCCTCGCCTCCCAGTCCGCCGTCACCAACCTCCACACCCACGGCTTCCATGTTTCACCCGCCGGGCGCGCCGACAACGTGCTGCTCAAGATCGATCAGCGCCGAAACAATACCTACACCTATGCCCTGCCGCCCGATCACGCGCCCGGCACGCACTGGTACCACGCACATCTCCACGGCGCCACGGCGCTCCAGGTGCAGGGAGGAATGGCGGGGGCCTTGATTGTCGACGCACCTCCCGGCCAAGGCCTGAATCCACCGGGGTTCCCGGTACAGGAACGAGTGCTGGTCATGCAGTTCGGCGACGGAGGCGGACTCGATCCGGACTCAGGGAACGCCGCAGGCGCGGGTGGCGGCGCGCCGAGGCTGTCCGCCGACGGGCAAGAACTCATCGGTCTTCCGACCCTCCGGATCAACGGACTGGAGCGTCCGCGGGCCCAAGTTCAGCAGGACGTTGCGGTTCAGCGGCTTCGCATCATCAACGCCGGTTCCAGGAGAAGCGATTACAAGAGCCTGTGGATCGAGGGTTATCCGATGTATCTCGCGGCCTTCGACGGCGTCAATCTCACCTCCTTGCCGACGAATGCCGGCGGCCAATTTATTGCCTATGACCAGGCGAATCCCCTGGTACTCGCTCCGGGGAACCGTGCCGATGTCTACTTCCTGCCGACGGAGGAGGGTTCCTTCTCACTGATGATGGAGGGAGAAATCGGCCTGCGCGACGATCCGGCCGTCTTGTCCCGTCAGGCCGATGCGGCCAAGATGGCCGTGGCGCGGCAGAAGTTCGTTCGCGAACTCATGACCTTCGAGGTGTCGGGACCCGACCTGTCCCCGCAATCAGCGGCAGGCGCCATCCCCCTGGAGAAGTTCCTGAAGGAACTGAACGCCCACCTCATCAAGCTCCAGCAAACGACCCCCTACAGCACGGGCTATCTGCGCCCCTTCACTCAAAGGACAGCAATCCGGCGCCAGATGACCTTCGACATCGAGAACAGCGGCACCCAGCAGCGTTCCTTCCTGATCAATGATCGTAGCTACAACGAGATCGTCAACGGCGTGATGCGGGGACAGAAAGACTACCTGGGCAAGGTTGCGGGCGACGGAGGCCGCGGCCCCCAGGGGCAGACCCCTTGGCCGCTCCGCTCCGGCACCGAGGAGCTTTGGAAGATCACCAACGTCTCGACCGTTCGCCACCCCTTCCACGTCCATGTGAGTCCGTTCTGGGTCCTCGACATCGAAGAAGATGATGGCACCGGCGCCATCGTCAGCGTGCGAAAGACCAATCCGAATGACCCGCGCCTCGATCGTTGGCAGGACGTCATCGACCTGCCGCCGAACGGCGGTTCGGTCACGGTGCAGCACCGGGTGAGCAAATTCACCGGCGTCTACGTGATCCACTGCCACATCCTGCAGCACGAGGACCGCGGCATGATGATCAACGTCATGACCATCCCGAACCAGAACACCCAGCCGCAAGCCGCCTTCGATGACTTCATGAAGAAAAACGCCAAGATCAACAAGGAGATCAACGGCCACGCGATGGCGCACTGACTTTCTGAGGGCTCGATGAGTCATTCGGCTCACTGACTTCGTTCCTTCCTCGACGCCGAGAAGTCTCGGCCGATGAATCCGGCGGGCGGTTTTTCCGCTCGCCGGCCTTTCACTCAACGAATCGAGGAAGGAACGTCATGAATACTTTTCGCACACTCGCTCTCTCGCTGGCGCTCGTCGCCAGTCTCCTGTCCCTGCCGGCTCTGGCGCAGCCGAACGTCGCGATCGTCGACATTCAGCCGTCCTTTGCCAACAACGCTCAGGCCTTCCCGTTGGCCGCGGCGAGTTCTCTCGACGACGAGACCTTCGAGATCTCCCTCGACGTGACCCTGCGCAATGACGAACTGGTTCGGGTGGAACTCGTCAGCGCGGACCTCGTGTTCGGCGCCGGCTTCACGCCGATGACGTCGAGCCTCTTTCCCACCCTGATGATGCAGTGCGGCGGCGGCAACATGACTCCGCTCACGCTGCAAAACCGCATCGCCCCGGGGCAGACCTGCCGGCTGTTGTTGACGGAAGACACCCGTCTCGAGCCCTGGGTACCGCAGCAGTTCACCCTCAACCTGTTCTTCTCCGGCTTCAGCCCGCTGTCGACGATCGTCCCGATCGTCAATTACTCCAACTCTCAACCGCGCGGGGGCTTCTTGTTCCCGGCCAAGGTGAGCGACCTGGCACCGGACGAGTTCTGGTCCACCCGCAGCACCGGCGCGGCCAACAGCCATCGGCAAAGCCCGGGACAGATGTTCGCCTACGATGCGGGCGTAGCCCGCTGGGACGCCGATGCCGGCGTCTGGACGGCATTCCATCCGCTCGACCCCGGCGAGCCAGGCAACGGCGACGAGAACGAGGATTGGCTGGTGTGGGGCAAACCGATCTACGCCATGGCCGACGGCGTGGTGCGCTCCTGTACCGACGGCATCGCCGACAACGTGCCCGGCGTGCGCGGCAACACCTCCAACAGCTTCGTGATCGATCACGGCCCGGAGCGGGCGAGCTACCTTCACTTGATGAACGGCAGCACCAACGGCGCCATCTGCTTCAACGGCGCCGCGGTCCAGGCGGGCGACTTCCTCGGCCTAGCCGGCAACTCCGGCTGGTCCTCGGCGCCCCACCTCCACGTGCATGTGCAGCGCGGCGGCCAGGGCTTCCCGCTATTGTTTCGGGACGCCTTCCTGGTCGACCGCAACACCTACCTCGATCCGCCGAACGGCAACGCCGACTGGGAGTACGTCGACGGCAAGGGCATTCCCTGGGAGGAGCTGGTCATCTGGCCTTCGCCGCTTCGCCGCCGGGACACCCTCACGGCGGGCACCGCTTGGAGCATCGACCTTCTCGACCTGAGCGCCGACACGGTGGTGGAGGCGCGGACCCACGAGTCCGGCAGCATGGAGCTGCGCACCTGGGGCCGCATCGGCAACGGGGACCTCTCGCCCTTCGAAAAAGAGCTGGAAGCCTCGATCAAGCGAGTCGCCCTCGCCAAGCCCTCCGTCACCAGCCAGTTCGTCACGGCGGTGCAGACAGAGAGCGACCAACTCAAAGTGATCGCCTGGGACGGATTCATCGGCCGCCAGGGCGACGCCAGCGGCGGCCAGATTCTCGATGTCGCCGCGACCACCTCACCGCACATGCCGGGGGTGGTGACCGCCGTGCGCACCGATGGCGGCTCGCTCCAGGTCACCGGCTGGCAGGTGGACAACTGGGGCAATGTGCAGAAAGGCGGCAACGACGTCCACGGTCCGATCAGCAGTGTCGCCATCGCCACGGCGCCGGCCATGGGCGGGGTGGTGACCGCCGTGCGCACCGGCGGCGGCGAGCTGCGGTTGAGTAGCTGGGTGGTCTCCAACAACGAGAACTTTGTCGACTGGCGGGACGACTACACCGATCAGCCGGTGTGGGATCTCGACATCGCCTACCTCGGCGAGGTCAACGGCCGCGACCGCTTCTTGACGGCGGCCGAGAACGCCGCCGGCAATCTCTACCTGGTCACCTGGGAGGTCGAGGGCAACGGCGACATCCACCGCCTGGACGAGGCCTTCGGCGGACCGGTCGAAGACGTGTCGGTGTCCGACGGCGGCGACTCCCACGCCCTGACGGCGGTGATCCAGGGGGACGACAAGTTCAAGCTGATCGGCTGGGACATCGCCTCCGACGGCACCATCGAACGCCACGGCGAGGCCGTCGCCGAAGAGGTGAGCCGGGTCGCCATTGGCAACGCCATGTTGGTCAACCCCACCAACCGCCGCCAAGCCGTTTCGGTGGTGCGGGAAACCGACGGCGACTGGCGCATCTCCTCCTGGGAGGTGGCCCTCGAGCCCTAGAGGCTCCACCAATCGAAGCCCTGCGAGCCGGCGGCGCATCAGCGTCGCCGGCTTCTTTTTTTCAAGCCCGGAATTTCTTCCGAGTGAGTCATTCGCTCACCCCTCGTCGTTCCTCCCTCAGGCGCCGAGCCGTCTCAGCGCACCGGCCCCACGGGGCCGCCCTCAACCATCATCTGGAAGGAAGCTGCATCATGAAGTTTCTTCGCCCTCACGTCCTCGCTCTGGCGGTCACCGCCAGCCTTCTCACCCTCCCCGTTCTGGCGCAGCCGAACGTCACCATTCTCGACCTTCAGCCGTCCCTGGCGAATGCCGCCCAGGCCTTTCCGCTGGCGGCGCAGACCTCACTCGACGACGAGACCTACGAGATCTCCTTCAACGTGACGCTGCGCAATGACGAGCCGACCCGGGTGGAACTCGCCGGTGTCGACCTGGTATTCGGTGCCGGATTCACCCCCTTCGCCAACAGCCTCGCTCCCCAGGCCTTGATGCGCTGCGGCAGCGGTGCCCTGCAGACCCTGACCACCAGCGGACGGATCAACCCGGGAGAAACCTGTCGCCTGATGCTGACCGATGACACCCGCATCGAACCGTGGGTGCCGGAGTGGATCACCATGAACATGTTCTTCACGGACTACAGTCCGCTGGTGACACTCATCCCCGCCGTCGCCTACTACAACGATCAACCCCGCGGTGGCTTCTTGTTTCCGGCTTCGACCAACGATCTGGCGCCCGGTGAGTTCTGGTCCGGCCGCAGCAAGGCGGAGGCCGACGCCCACCGACG
Source organism: Acidobacteriota bacterium (assembly GCA_039030395.1). Taxonomy (NCBI): domain Bacteria; kingdom Pseudomonadati; phylum Acidobacteriota; species Acidobacteriota bacterium. Next base: position 165,144 of record JBCCEF010000004.1, on the reverse strand, counting down.
CACCTCGGATCAGATGTTCGCCTACGACATGGGCGTGGGGCGCTGGGATCCCGATGCGGGCGAATGGACGCCCTTTCATCCGCTCGCCCCCGGAGAGCCGGAAAACGGCGATGAAAACGAGGATTGGCTGGTGTGGGGCAAGCCGATCTATGCCATGGCCGACGGCGTGGTCCAGGCCTGCACCGACGGCGTCGCGGACAACGTTCCCCGGCAGTCCGGTACCGGCTCCGGCAACGGCTTCGGGATCATGCACGGTAGCGAGCGGGCTTCCTACGTCCACTTCATCAACGGCAGCACCAATCCGGCTCTCTGCTTCGTCGGCGCGGTGGTCAAGGCCGGAGACTTCCTGGGACTGGCCGGCAACTCCGGTTCGTCGACCGCCCCCCATCTCCACGTACACATCCGGCGCGGCGGCCAGGGATTTCCAATCCTGTTTCGCGACACCTTCATCGTCGACCGCAACACCCACCCGGATCCACCCCTCGGCAACGCCGACTGGCAATACGTCGACGGCAAGGGCCTACCCTGGGAGGAGCTGATCGTTTGGCCCTCGCCGCTCCTCCGCCGGGACAGCCTGGCGACCGGCGACGGCTGGAACATCGACGTGCTGGATCTGGATTCAGACACCATCGCCGTGGCGCAGTCCCTCGACCAGGGCGGGTTGACGCTCCGCACCGTGGGACGGGACGGCAACGGCGACCTCTGGTTCGGCGACAAGATGCCCATCCCCTCCGCCAAACGAGCCGCCTTGGCCAAAACCTCGGTGACCAACGACTTCGTCACCGCCGTACAGAACGACAACGACGAACTGCAGATGACCGTCTGGGACGGCTTTCTCGGCCTGCGCAGCAGCGCCGTCGCCGGCGACTCGATTCTCGACGTCGCGGTGACCTCTTCGCCGCATCTACCCGGGGTGGTCACCGCTGCCCGCACGGAGAGCGGAGATCTGCGAGTCACCGGCTGGGAGGTCGACGGTTGGGGCGTCATCCAGGAGGGTGACAGCGACAGCCACGGCCCGATCAGCAGCGTCGCCGTCGCCACCGCGCCGACCTTCGGCGGCGTGGTGACGGCGGTACGCACCGGCGGCGGGCTCCTGCGCCTCAGTAGCTGGTTGGTCTCCAACGACGAGAGCTCCGTCGGCGTCCTCGGCGACTACGACGACCTGCCGGTGTGGGACCTCGACATCGCCTACCTCGGCGTGGTCAACGGCAAGGACCGCTTTCTCACCGCGGCGGAAAATGCCGCCGGCAACCTCTACCTGGTCACCTGGGAAGTCCAGGCCAATGGCGTCATCAACCGCCTGGACGACTATGTGGGAGGCCCGGTCGAAGACGTCGCCGTATCCGACGGCGGCGATTCCCACGCCTTGACGGCGGTGGTTCGCGGCTCCGGGCACTTCAAGCTGATCGGCTGGAACATCGCGAACGACGGCAGCATCGAAGTCCACGGCGAGGCGACCGCCGAGGAGGTGACCTGGGTCGCCCTCGGCAACGCCATGTTCGTCAACCCCACCAACCGCCGCCAGGCGGTGTCGGTGGCGAGACAGTCCGACGGCGAGATCCGCATCTCCTCCTGGGAGGTGGCGCTAGAGCCCTAACGGATCCTCCAGCGATCCACTCGAAGCCGGCGGCGCCTCCGCGTCGCCGGCTTCACTTGTTCAGCCCCCCGGCAAAGGCCGTGAGGCATTCACCCGCCGAGGTTCGTTCCTCACCTCAGTAGGTCTTGTAGTCGTCAGCTCATGCACGCGGGATTCGACTTCGATGCTCCTCAACGGTGGTCCCTTGCTGCTTCGCACTGAGGCGGTGAGGGACCCCCAACTTGGACTCAAAGGAGAACATCATGTCCAACCCCCACCCTCGGATGCGTGCCCGCGGCATCACCTTCACCGTGGCGATACTGCTCGCCCTGACCTTCCTGGGAGCCGATACCGCCCTCGCCGATGCCGGCATGGTGACGGCCATTCGCGACAACCAGGACCAACTCAAACTCATTCACTGGGACATCTCGGATGACGGAGAGGTGACCCGCCAGGGCAGCGCCTCGGCCGGACAGATCGGCGACCACTTCACCATGGACATCAGCCGACTGCGCGACCGGCGCCTGGCGACGACGGTGCGCACCGCATCGGACAAGCTCAAGATCATCTCCTGGCAGGTCACCGACAATGGCCAACTGCGGCGGCTCCATAGCGCCGGAGCCGGCGAGGTGCTGGGGGTCTCCACCACCTCCGCGGACAATTGCCTGGTGACGGCGGTGATCGATTCGGCAGGCGATCTCAAGGTCATCGCCTGGGGCGTCCGAAACGACGGACGCATCCGTCGCCAGGGCAGTGCCCAAGGCGGCAGGACGAAGGTGGTCGACGCCACCTTCATCGGCTCCTCGAACCTCGTGGCGACGGCCGTGAGGGACAGCGACGACCACCTCAAGATCATCACCTGGAGGATTTCCAACTCCGGTCAGGTCAGCCGCCTCGCCGACACCTCGGCCGGCGAAATCGAGTTCGTGCGGGTGGTGCGCCTCGGCGAAACCCTCCTGACGACGGTGGTTCTCGATTCCAACTGGAACCTGAAGATCATCGCCTGGGACATCGCCTCCAACGGCCAGATCAGCCGCCTGGGCGATGCGACGGCCGGCAAGGTCGAACGAGGTCTCGACGCCTTTGCCCTGAACGGTCCTCGGCTGGCGACGGTGCTCGGAGACGACGACGGCAACTTCAAGATCATCACCTGGTCCGTGTCCCCAGGATCCGGCGCGGTGACCCGTCTGGGCCAGGCTTCGGCCGGCGAGATCTACCGGGTTTCCGGAACGGCCTGCGCCAACAACCGCATTCAAACGGCGGTGGCGGACAGCGACAGCAAGCTCAAGGTCATCAGTTGGCGAACGAGCAACGACAGCGCCACCATCACCCGCCAAGGCAGCGCCTCAGCGGGCGTGGCCCATTTCATCCAATCGCTTTGCTGGAGTTCATGAATCAGCGCCAGATCGGAGGAGGGTCCTCCTAGTCGTCAGCCGGCGGCGCTACTGCGCCGCCGGCTGACTTGATGCTTTCGGAGGGTCCGGTCGCCGATCGCCGCAGAGACAAACGGAAGTTCAAGCCAGGTAGTGCAGCTCGACTCCAACCAATTCATACACCGCCGAGGCGCGCACATCCGCCGTCGCCAACACGGCGTCCGCTCGCTTTGCGGTCAAGGCCACGAGGGCGTCGTAGACGGCTCCACCGGTGCGCCCTACCTCGGCGAGGTCCCGCAAGAAGCCTTGCTGCTTCTCGACCTCGGGCGACGGGAGAATCGTGGCAAAGCGGTCGTCCAGCCACGAGCGAACCAGGCGAGGTGCGGCTCGGTGAGGCGGCGGGAACCCCGTGAGAACGGAATAGGTCTCCAGCATGGCGTGAGCGGGAATCGCCACGCCCTCGTCGAGAAGGTCACGGGCGGGCTCGTGAAGCTCGTGCCAATCTCCGAACCCGGCAATCGCGATGGAACTGTCGACGGCGATCATCGCCGCAGGAGATCCATCACCTCTCGCACCTCTTCGGCACCGATTCTCGGCAGTGGTTCGTCGGTCGTCGCGACCAGGCCTTTTCCCCGCCGAACCAAGCGCATCGGCACTGCAACCGGCTCGAGTTCTAGGAGACCCTCGCGAGCCCGGATCTCAAGCGTCGTGCCCGCTTCCAACCGCAGAGCGTCGCGCAAGGTCTTTGGAACGACGAGTCGACCTGCCTGATCGATGGTAACTCTCATACCATTATTCTACCATGGCACCGCATCGGTCACACTGGTGGGCTGAACGCCTAGTGGCCGAGGATCTCTGCGAAGAACCGCGTCGAATGCTCCTGCAACGCGCGGCGGTCGTGGTCGACGCCGTCGACCAGGAGAAACCGCGCCTGGGCTCCTGCTTGTCGGTACACCTTCTCCGCATCATCCCAACGGTCGAGGGGAGTGGCGCCGAACAGGCGATCGACGGTGGCGGCCGGTTCTTCGTCCCAACCGTCTCGGAAATCCACCGAGTCGTTGTCGTCCAAGGAGCCCATCACCAGCAGTTGAGGGACCTCGGCATAGGCCTCTGTGTCGAACGGCGCTCCGGTCAGCTCTTCGAGATCGGCGATGCCGATGGGATAGGGCAGGCTCTCGTCTTGCCAGCGAGCCAGGGGAGCGATCGGCCAGCCACCGGGCGAACCCGCCGCCACCGCCTTGACTCGCCGCGGGTGCAGCACGGCGAATCGGTTGGCGAACATGCCGCTCGCCGAGTAGCCTTGCAGCAGGAACCGCTCCTCCACCCGGATCCCCTCCGCCGCGAGCGACTTGCGGGCCTGTTCCACCATCGCCAGGAGCTGAAGGTCGACCCGTGCGAGATCCCGGCGCTCGGTGGTGAGGACATCGCGATCCAGCGCGTGGGTGTAGATCTGCCAGTCCTCCCACGGACGAACGAAGGCCGGCACCAACAGCACCACTTCGAGTTCGTCGGCCAAACCGTGGCGGCCGAAGGCCGTCCACCAGGCGTCCTTCGAGTGGACCTCCGCATCGTCGGAGGGGATTCCGGAATTGTTGGGCTGAACGAGCATCGTCACCGGCTCGCCCGCCTCGGCGGCCCGGCGAGAGCCGGGAGACGCGTAGACGAAAAAGGGCGCGTGGTACCCGAGTTCGGGTTCCGCCTCGAAGCGCTGAACCCGCAGGACATACGGCCCCATCACCGCGCAGGGCACGGCCAGCAATAGCAGCACGACGGCCACGATCGCGGAGAGGATCTTCCGCTTCTTGCTCCAACGCTTGCTTTTCATCCCATGTCCTTCCCCACCCGTGCCTGCCGGCCACGGACTCCGGGGTGAGCCGTCTCGCCGGCCCGATTCAATTCATCCTACGACCCGTCGAGCGCTCAGGATTCCGGCGGCGCATTAGCCCCGCCGGCGGGCTCGCCGGACGAGGGCGATCAGCATCATCCCGAACCCCAGCGCGATCCACCACCACAGCCGGTGACCGTCGGTGCCCGGCGAACCGCCCGGGAACGGCACCACCGCACCGTCCCCCAGGACCACCACGCCAGCCCAGGCGACCGCCGGAGCGCCGCCCTGGCGCCTTTCTCGCTGAGCCGCAGCCAGGGCCGTGGCGACGCTCTCTCCACGCCCGAGGTGGCGGTAGAAGTCGCGGAACAGGTCCGCCGCCTCGTCGTCCCGCAGGCGCCAGAGGCTCGCCACCACGGTCCTGGCGCCGGCCTGGAAGAAGGAACGGGCCAGGCTCATCGGTCCCTCGCCATAGAGCACCCGGCCGGAGCCGCTGCGGCAAGCCGCCAGCACCACCAACTCGCCGTCCAAAGGCAGGCCGGAGATCTCTTGCGGGGTGAGGAGTCCGTCGTCTCCCTCGCCGGCCGCGAGCACGACGCCGGCCTCGCCCGCCCGCCGGCTCTCGGCCAGGGCATGGGTTGCGAAGTGCAGCACCTGGTACCGCTCCCCGGAGGCGGCCTTCACCCGCCTCTCGCTCGCCTCGGCGCCGCTCAGCAGCTCGCTGTCGCCACCCAGCCGGCGCACCACTCGGCGGCCCTCCGCCAGGGCGCCGGGCAACGGATCCCAGGACGAGCCCTCCGGGCCGGCGGCCGGAGCCGCGATCACCAGCGCCGGCGCCCGCGCCTCCGCAACCGGCCGTTCCACCGCCCGCGCCTGCCGCCGCCAGCGATGCCAGAGGGTCGCCGAGGGAACCCGCGACAGGCGAAAGCGTTCGATCAAGGGGCGGCCTTCGGCGTCCGGTAGGGCCCCGAAGGGCAGCCGATGCAGCGCGCCGTCGGGCACCAGCACGAGGTGTTCAACCGACGGCGGCAGGTCCGCCAGGGCCGGGGCGAGGAGGTGATCGGCGATCACCCGGGCGGCGGTCGCCTCGCTGCCGTTCCGCGCCTCGAACAGGCCCCCGAAGTGGCGCAGCGCCGGATCGAAGTGCTGGGCGTCGGGCAGGGCGTAGAGATGGCTGGCGTCGCGGGTCACCACCAGCAGCCAGGCCCCTCCCTCGAAGCGCCCATAGAAGTTTCGCCACAGGCTGAGCTGGAAGGACAGCACGGCCTCGTCGGGAGCCAAGGTGCGGCGCACTTCTTCCAGGGAAACGAGCCTTGGCGGGGCGGCCGAGGAAGCGGTGTCCAGCAGAATGCGCCCCCGCATGCGCTCGGTCACCGTGAAGGCGCGGTCGAGCCAAGAGGTCTCGAGCACCGGCAAGGGCAACGGCGCCGGGGTTTTAGGGTCGATCGGCGAAGGCGGGTCCGTCCCGCCGTGCAGCCAGGCAGCCCGGGCGTAGAGGTTGCCCGCCAGCCATTGGTGGGCCGGCAGCCAGAGGGAGAAGTACTCGGCCCGTGCCGCCGTCTGGCCGAGGCGCAGGCGTTCGATCTCGTCGAGCACGGCGGAAGATTCCACCATCGCCTGAGCCGGCGGGTGGATCCGCCAAACGGTGCGCAGCCGGTGGAGCCAGCCTTCGGCCAAGAAACTGGCCGTGCCGTCCGCCGGGCGAACCGCCTCCGCCTCGGCCAGGAGGGACTCGACCTGCGAAGCCTTCGGCAGCCGCGAGGCATAGGCGAGGAGAGAAGCGTAGAGCACCTCCGGCTCGTCCAGTCGACGGGCGATCTCGAGGCTGCGGCGAAGCAGCTCGACGCCCTCCCTCGCGGGTTCGAGTTCTCCCAGCTTGCGCAGCGCGATCACCTGGATGCGCAGATTGCCGGCCTGCTCCGCCACCGCCAGCGCTTCGGCCAGGCGACTGCGGGCGGCGGCCTGCTCGGCCGGCGCCGGAAAACCCTGCAGCGAACAGGCCGCGGCGTTGAGCCGCGCCGTCGCCTCGGCGTAAGAGTCGCCGCGCTCGCGGTACTGCTCGGCGAGGTGGTCGAAGGCGCGCTGGGCGCGGTCGAGATCGCCGAGGCGGAAGCGCACCCGCGCCAGCTTGTCGGCCACTTCGAGCTTCAGCTCCTCGGCGGCGCCATCGCCCAGACGCTGTTGCAGGGCCACCAGCCGCTTCTCCAGTCCGATCAGATCGTCTCCCCGGCTCAGGGCGAGGCTGATGAATTCGAGTTCGGTGCGGTCCGCGAGGGGGCGATCCTCCAGCCTGCGAGCCGCCGCCACGGCGCCGTCCATCTGCGCCAGAGCCTGCTCGAACTCGGCCCGGCCGCGGTGCCAGCGGGCCAGGCTCATGCGGGCATAGAACTCCCCCTGCCACTGCTCCCGGCCGGCGTAGAGCCCGATCGCTCGGGCGTAGGCGCCAGCGGGATCTTGTCCGTCGGCGAAGCGGAGGCTGGCGAGGTAGAAGAAGGGGCAGGGGAGCTCCGGCGCGGACTCCGTCAGTTCGATCAGCCGTCGCCGGGCTTCTTCGCCGGTGGCCGGATCCCGGGCCAAGGGAAAGAAGCAGGCACAGCCGTTCCAGTCGTCGCGGTCCGCCGCAAAGGAACCTTCGCAGGCAGCGAGGGGAGAGTCGGCCGCGGCTGGAGGCGCACCGCATCCTAAAGCGAGAATGCATGCGAAGGCGGCCCCGGACACCCCGAGACCCCTACCTGATTTGGCGCGGGCTCCGATCGTTCTTCTCCCTTGATCGGGGACGATCCTACCGAAGCCCTGCGATCCGCCGCGGGTCAGGGTCCCTGCGGCGGCGGCCCTGGTCCGCCGGGGAGCAGGGGTCCGTCGTGGTCGGCGCCGAGGGAGGATTCAATTTCGGCTCCGCTGGGGATCCGGATCAAGATCTCGATGTCGACCAGCCGACCGGGACTCGTCCCTGCCGTCCGCGAAGCCGGTGGCGGGCTCACCAGATCGGTCAGCTCCTCCCACAGAATCGGGAAATGTACCGATTGCTCACGCGCCGGTGCCGACCAGACGGCGGACCAGCCGAGGCCCCGGGCCATCGGTACGGACAGGTACTCGAAGTCCTCCAGGCCGCGGTCGCAGAGGCTGGCGCTCACGTCGAGAACTCCAGCCCACGCACCGGCGAGGGCCAGATCGCTGTCGGGAGTGGCGGCCCCGGCCGGTGCCCAGAGAGCCGCGTTCCGACGTTCCCCCTCGGCGTCGTAGTAGGTCTCCACGTCGATGATGCGAAAGCCGTTCGCTTGCAGGTCTTCTTTCTCGTCGTAGAGGGCCGCGGCCGAGAGGCCGACCCGGAACGGATGGTCGCCCTCGCCGGGATGAAATACCGCAGCGACGACCTGTTCGCCCCCCACTGAGCGGTAGATCTCGATATCCACCATCCGGAAGTTCCGGCCGGCATACCTCTCGACCAAGTCGCCGATGCCGGTGAGGGAGGCGTCGACCACCAATTCGGCAGCCGGCCCCCGCCGCTGTGCCGCCGGAGTCTCGTGCCACAGACCGACGAACAGGCGATCGTCCGCCGAACCCCAGGTTTCGAAGTCGACCAGGCGAAAGCCTTGCTCCTCGAAGGTAGAGTCTTGAGCCCGAAAGGCGGCCAGATCCTCTTCCGCAGCGACGCGGGCCGCACCCGGTCCGGCCTCCCACAGGCCCCCGTAGCGAGTGACGAACCCCTCGTCGCCCGTATCCAGCACCAGCTCATCCGCCGGTTGGGCGGAACAGGAAGCGGCCACCAGAACGCCGCACCCCATCGCCCACACCCTGAATGCCCGCAATGCCGCAAATCGATTCATTCTTCGTTCCCTCCCAAGGAAAGGACCATCGTAGGCGATCCCCGTGGACCGCCTACCCCGCGCAACGATCAAGAGCCCTCTGACGGCTGGGCGTTGGGAATCAGAGGCCCGTCGTGATCCGCCCCCAGGGACGACTCGATCTCCCCGGCGTAGTGCCACAGGATCTCCAGGTCGATCAGCAGTCCACCTTCCGACGCCGGCGGCACCGGGCCCGGGAAGGGCGCGTCGAGGCGCGCCTCCACCTCTTCCCACGTCGCCGGAAACAGTACCGACTCAGCCACCGCCGGCGCCGTCCACAGGCCGGCGGCGGTCCATTCGTCCTGCTCGGCGTCGCGCCCCGGCATCAGCTCCAGATCCGTCAAATGGCGGCCGCAGGTCATGCCGGCACTCAGGTCAAGGATCCCCTGCCACGGTAGGCCGACGCCCAGGGTGGTTTCCGGCGAGGACTCCACCCCCTGCGCCCAGATCGCCGCAAAGTACCGTTTCCCGCTGGCATCGTAGTACTCCTCGATGTCCACCTGGCGACGCCCCTGGCTCTCGTTGTACCACTTCGCCTCGTACAACTCCTGAGCGGACAGGCCGACACCGTAGCGCGGCGGAGCATCGCCCGGATGAAACACGGCGGCGACCATCAGGTTTCCGCTCATCGAATAGACCTCGATATCCACGAGCTGGTAGCCGGTGGCGGAGTGATTCGAAATCACCCCGGCAATGCCATCGAAGGGATAGTCGACGACCAGCAGGGAGGCGTTCTCGACCGGCCGCGCGTCCCCCGGCACCTCGTGCCACAGGCCCACATAGAGGCGCTCGTCGCCGAATCCAATGGTTTCGAAGTCGACCAGCCGAAAGCCCTGTTGTTCAAATGCGGCGTTCTCCAGGTCGAACGCGGTGAGGGTCTCTTCGGAGGCGATGCGCGCCTCGCCCGGCGAGGCGGTCCACAGGGCGGCGTAGCGCGTCGACATGGGATCGTCACCGGGGTTCGAGGTCACGCCACCCACGGCATGGACAGCGGTCGCCAGAAGCAGCGCGGCGATGAAGTGAAGGAGCGTTTGCAGAGTCTTCGGTGCGTTGGTATTGCGGGTCATTTCGGGTTCCTCCGAATCGTGCAGGTGAGGGATTGTCATCGAGTTCGTTGTTCTTCGGTGGGTCTTGCCGACCCACTCGAAAGAACGACGATGGGGATCCGAATGACTCAAACTTTCTTGGGCTCGAGCAACGGCAGGCTGCGGAGGCCAACAGACCGGCACCGCGTGGGTCCATCGATCGACCCTTCGGACTCGCCGATCCGGCGAGTCGATTCTCTTGAGATGGTGGGAGAGGAAGTGCCTACTCGCCCGGTGCTGGGCGGCTCGCCTCGGGGAGTTCTACCAAATCCGGTTTCCAGAGCACCCGGAAGGTCTGGGATTGGAGGGGTTCACCATCCGGCAACTCCGCCTCCACCCGCCACAGCAGCACGCCGTCCGCGGCCAGACCGTCGACGACCGTCGGCGGCAGTTCGACGGCACCTTCGCCGTCCGGACCGACTTCCAGATCCGCCGCCCGGAAGACCTCTCGCAGATCGGTCTGACGCAGGACGGAGATCCGGTAGCGCCCCTCCGGCGGACCGCTCCAGCGCAGGACGAGCGATTCGCTCGACAGCTCCGCGTCGGCCGGCAGCAGCGACTCGATCGCCGCTCCGGCAGGGTCCCGGTAGACCGGTTTCTGTTCCGGCTGGAAAATGAACCACGACGCCATCACCGCCACCAGCAGGGCGGCGGCTACCGCGGAAAGACCACGCCATCGGGAGGGCGGAGTCGCCATCTCCGAGCGCTGCCTTTCGTCCTCCGCCAGCTCGGCCTGGAGTTCGCGCGCCAACTGCCATTCGAGCGCCAGGTCCGGATCCTCGATGGAGCGGTCCAACAGCTCGCGCAACTCCGCCGGCGGCAGTTCCCCGCGCACGGCCGCCCACACGGTTTCCGACGCGATGTCCGATGATCTTTCCGTTCGTCCGGCACCTTCGCGCAGCGCCCGGCTCAGCCGCTCCCGCTCACCGTCTTGCCGGGTCATGGCTGGAGCCCCTTGCCGGCGAGGCAGGCGCGGAGATCAGCCCGCCCGCGCTGGATCAGATTGCGGGCTTGTTTCAACCCCCAGCCACCCAGGTCCGCCGCTTCGGCGGCCGAGTGACCGTGTAGATGGAGCACCACGGCGGCACGCCGTGGCGCGATCAACCTCTTCAAACACTCAGCGATTTCGTCTCGCAACTGGCTCCCTGCGGTGCGCGCCTCCGGGTCCGGGACCCTCGCTTCAATCGGCATCGGTTCTCCTTCGTCGTCCTCGATCGCCACTTCGCGCCGCCGGCGCAACCGCCGGATCTCGTCGACCAACGCGCTGTAGGCGACCTTGTACAGATAGGACGAATTGAAGGTGCGTTCTTGCTCACTCGCTGCGAGAACATCGACAAGTCGCAGCATCGCCACCTGCACCAGATCGTCCGACTGGCTCTTCAACCAGGGCGGGCAGATCTTCCGCAACACCCGCTCCAGCCGGGGTCGCAGGCGGTCCATCGCCTCGGCGGAGATCGCCGCGTCCGGGGCGGCGGTGGCGCTGGGGTTGAAGAGTTTGGTGGCCATGCGTCGATAGGCGAAGAAAGGGAGAACCTCGGCGTTCTGCTAGAGAGCAAGGAACGTACCCCGCAAGGATAAACGGCGATTGCGGGGTTTCAAAGTTGCATCGAGCGCGGGGATTGGAGCGAGACCCGACCCATGTCACCCACGATTCGCGAGAAAGCGCGACAGGGCTCCGGGACGCTCCGCCACTCCAGCGGGTCGCTCTGGGCGCTTTTGGGGACCTTGGAGAACGCCAAGGCCTTCTAGCCTCCTCAGCGCGCCTTCGGCCGTAGACTCGCGCCGAATAGGTCGAATCTCGGCCACTGCGTTTCCTTCATGGGAGAGCAGGATCGTCCGCCCTTGCCGCAGCACTTGATGCAGGATTTCCCTGAAGTGTGCTCGCGCCTCGGAGGTGGAGATAGGTATCCGTCATCACCCGAAGATTCTAGACCGATCCCAGCGAGTCAAGATCCATCGCGCCTGTCGAGACTAGGCCCGGGTACGAAAGGAATCCGTACCCGGGCGCTTGCAGGGACTAGAAGGACACTTCGAGGCCGAGCTGCACCTCGTTGTACTCCAGGTCCGGCGAAGCGGTGAATGCGACGTGGTAGTCGTAGGCCGCCTCCAGGGAGAATCGCCGGCCGAGGGGCACGGCCAGGCCGAGGCCGAGGTTGGCGCCGCCTTCGAAATCACCCGGATCGAAGTGGTACATCCCGAAACCTCCGTTCAAGTACACCTGCACCGGATTGGCGGGATTGAAGGTGAACCGGTAGTTGCCGGACAGGCGGTAGATGTCCGTATCCGGCAAGGCCGGGCGGCCGTCGAGCTGTGCCCGGCTGAGCCGCACGTCCCAGGCGTGCTTCGGCAGGTAGGGATAGACGAAGCCCACCGTGAACGCCGACCCGTTGCGCGCCACGGCGCTCAGGGCACCGTGGGGATCCGCCAAACCGCCGCGCAGGCTGAACCGTGGCGGCGTGCGGCCGGTCAAGGTTCGGGTGACGAGGGGAGTGGTGGGATCGTCGCTGGAGATCGCAAGCTGGCAACTCTTGGGCCCCGGTAGGTCCGGGGTGAAGGCCACCGTCAGGTCGATGCAGCTTCCCGCCGCCAGGGTCTGCGGCAGCGGATTGCTCACCAGCGAGAAGTCGGTGCAGTCGATCGAGGCACCGGTCACCGCCAGGTCGCAGGATCCGGTGTTGCACATCGAGACGACGTTCTCCGCCGGCGTCCACGCCGAGGCGATGCCGAAGTCGGTGGAGCCGGTCACCGCGATGTTCTGCTCCGTTCCGATGCCCTCCGCCTCGACCTCGACTTGCGGGAAATTGACGTCGTTGCTCTGGACGAAGAGGGTGGCGCTCCGCGGGCCGGCAGCCCCCGGACTGAAGTCCACCCGGAAGGGGAAGCAGAAGTCGTGGCTGATCGACACCGGGAAGCCGCCGGACGGCGGTCGGACTTCGAACTCCGCATCGTTCGAGGTGATCGCACTGACCACCAGATTGCCGGCGCTGGTGTTGCACACTTCGAGCACCGCTTCGCCCTGGTCTCCGACACACACCTCGCCGAAATCGACCCCGCCGGGCACCTGAATCTCCGGCACCGGCACCTTCTGGAAGGTGATGCGCCAGGTGCTCCGCCCCTGGGTCCCCAGGTAGAGATAGATGTCGTCTCCCGGGGCACCGTGGTCGAAGTGGGCATAGCGCGCCCGGGGAATGTGCGGCACCCCGCTGATTCCCGGGGTGTTCGGATCGGTGACGAGTTGCCAGCGGGTGCCGCCGTTGACGCTCAGGAAGACGCCGGAATCCGCGCCGGCGGCCACCACGATGTCCGTATCGGCGGGATCGAAGGCGATCAGCGTCGGCTGCGCATAGCCACCGAAGCCGGTGAACGAGGTCGGCCCCATGCGGTTGGCGTACTGGAAAGTGCCACCGCCGGTCATCATCTGGTCGAGGGCGGGCAGCGCATTCCAGGTGGCGCCGCCGTCGTGGGTGATCACCATTTCGGGTTCCCCCGCGAAGGGAAGGTTCGAAGCGATGATGCGGTCGGTGTTGCCGGGGTCGACGGCGTACCGTCCGATGCCGTTGAAGGACGGCGGATTGACCGCCTGCCAGGTGCCGCCCGGATTGACCCCCTGGTAGCGGAAGAGTCCGCCCCGGCGATCGCCATTGCAGCCACCGCTCTTGACGAAGAAGGTCGGCGGCCCGCCGCTGTCGATCACCTGCACGCCGCAGGCCTGGAAGGGCGTGGAGGTGGCGCCGATCTCCGTCCACACGATCGGACTGGCGGTGATGTCGTCGGTGACGAAGATGCCCTGAGACGTGATCACCACGTAGTCGTCGGTACCGAAGTTGACCAGCGAATCGAGCTGCTGGAAGGAACGCAGCGTGCCCGGCGGATAGGTGTTGATCTCCGGCGATGGGCCGGAATACCCCGGCTGACTCACGAACAACCGGGTCGCCGGCGGCGGTGAGAAGCAGCAAATGGTGTTGAGCACCCGATTGGCGTCGCCGGCGACGTCGAAGCCGTCGCAACAGCGTTCGTTGTTCCAGGCGGGCGCCACGGCACCGCCGTCCGACGAACCGAAGCTACCGTTGTCCTGGTTACCGAAGTAGAGATCTTCCGATACCGCTCCGGCGCGGTTCACGCCGTGGAAGTCGAAAGCCCACAGGGCATGGGGCGTGACGATCGGCTGCTCCCACACCGGCGTATGGCAACCGGGGCTGGCGCCCAAGGTGTTGACGTAGACCCCACCGTCCGAGGAATAGATCAGCGGGCAGGCGTCCGAGGCCACCGCGGGATCAAAGGCGATGTCGCCCAGGTCGTCGTGGCCGCCGACGCTCCGGGTGAAGGGACCGGCCCAGGCCGCTGACGCCGCGCAGCGCGCCGCGCCGCCCGGTGCCGGGGAGGCCGGCGTCGTGCAGGTACCCCGGAACAGCCGGATGTCGCCGAACCACAGATCGTAGGTGGCACCGGCCCGTTGGTTGGTCGCCACAAAAGGAATACGCCCCTGGGCGCTGGGATTGGCATAGGCGTTCTGCCAGCTCTGGCCGCCGTCGTCACTCTCGAAGATCGTCGTACCGACGACCGCGAAAAGCACATACGACTCGTCCGGCGAGACGGCCAGGGAACAGCGGCCGCCGGGCAGCGGCGAAGGGCCGGCGGTGGTCCAGGTGGTACCGCCGTTCGTCGACCGCTGGTGACCGTCGTCACCGCAGAGATCGATCGTTCCCCCGTCGTGGACCACCACGTCCCAGATGCTGTCGGCACCGTCCGCCGGGGTGGGATCGAGATAGGTCCAGGTCGCCCCCCGGTTCTGGCTCACCGCCAGGCCGCAGCTCGTGCCGACGTAGATGTCGTTCGGGTCGGCCGGGTCGATGGCGATACCGAAGGCGGTCAATTCCGTCTGCCGGGCGGCGGTGGTGCAGAAGCCCGCCGGCGGTACGGCACTGGCCGGGCGATTCCAGGTGATGCCGCCGTCGGTGCTGACGTTGATGCCCGACTCGCTGACGGTGCGGCCGTCGTAGAAGGACGTGGCGTAGACCCGCTGGGCATCGTTGGGGTCGACCTGTACGTCCCAGGTGGCGGTCGGTACGTGACCATCGAGATGGGACCAACGCTGACCGCTGTCGGTGCTCTTCCAGAGGCCGCCCCACTCGCTCGCCGCGAACATGGTGGCAGGGGCCGAGGCAGCGACATCGATGCCGTTGATACGGCCGCCGGACGCTCCGTCCGGATCGGACGGATCGAGGGTCGAACGGCTCGGGCTGATATCCGACACCGTAGCCGTGAAGGCCGCCAAGGCGAAGGCCGGCGTGAGCACCAGCAGAAAAGCGAAGATCGCCCAGGGGGAGACGAAGACTGAACGCTTCATTGCGGTCCCTCCTCTCCCACCAGATCCGCCGGGCACACCGGCGCGGTGCAGGTCACCGACGGCGACAGCCATTCCCCGGAGGGAGAACCCACCACCACCCGCCAGGTGTAGTTTAGGCCCGGTTCGAGGCCTTCGACCACCGCGAAGATTTCGGCACTACGGGCGTTTTCAGAGACCTTCGAGCGCAGGGACTGGGCACTGGTCGAGTCGGTGATCTGCAGCTCATAGGCGCGAAGACCGCGGTCCGCCCCGGTCATCTTGCGGGACTGCGCCGATTCGTCGGAGGCGTCGCCCAGCGACAGGGTCAGGTAGTTTCCGCGGTCGAAACCGTGCTTGAAGACGGTTGTTTCAAGCCGCCTGGGCGCGTCCGCAACGGAGCGTAGGGCCTCCGGTGATCGATCAGCGAGCGACCAAGCGATTCGCGCCTTGCCGGTCCGCAAGACCAAATCGCTGCAGGACACCTCGCAGGTCAGTTTGGGTGGATCGGCCGGCGGCGGCGCGGCCTTCTCTTGCCGCGGTGGCTGCAGCTCGCCATCGGCCACCGCGGCGGTGGCCGCCTGGTCGGAAACACCGCGCATGTCCGCGGCAGAATCCTTCGTCCGGGCGGAAATACAACCCACCACCCCGAAGAGTCCCACCGCAACCAGCGCTGCGACGATCGATTTGAAATTCATTTCAGACCCCCTTGTCGAAAGTTCCGGAGATCAGAATCCCTGAATTCAAGCCATGCTCCCTAGGCGGCCCGACATGGCGTTCGTTACAACGCAATTCTTTGAAGATCGAAAGGGGGAAGCTTCCAGTTCAGCGCGGAATCGCAAGCTCTCGCCATCTCGCGGGTTTCACTGCAAGGGTGTAGGCTCTTCCTCCGACAACCGTCGTAAGAATCCGCCGCGTCCGACCTCGCCATGAGCCCCGAATCCACGTCCGCCGCCCCGCTCACCGGTCTGGTGCGCGCCGCCATCGATCGGCCGGTAACCCTGGCGATGGCGGTGGCGGGGGTGTTGGTGCTCGGCGGGGTGGCGCTCACCCGCCTGCCGCTCGAGTTCCAGCCGACCTTTTCGTCGTCGAACATCTCGGTGCAGGTGCCCTTCCGTTCTTCGTCGCCGGAGGAGATCGAGCGCGCCATCGTGCGGCCGCTGGAGGACTCCTTCGGTACCCTGAACGGCCTGGAGACCCTCTCCGCCACCGCCACCTCCGACGCCGCTCAGCTCCGGCTGAGTTTCTTGGACGGTACCGACATGGACCTCGCCACGGTCGAGGTCCGGGACCGCATCGACCGCGCCCGCCAGCGCCTACCGGACGACATCGACCGCATCACCATCCGCCGATTCCAGTCGACGGACATTCCGGTGTTGCGTTTCCAGGTGAGTTCCGACGGCTCCCAGGAAGCGTTGTTCGACTTCGCCGAGAACACCCTGCGGCGACGCCTGGAGCGACTGGACGGCGTGGCCCTGGTGGAGATGCGGGGACTGCGCACGCCGCGGGTGGAAATCGATCTCGACCCGGACCGCCTCGCGGCCCACGGCCTCGACGCCCGCTCCCTCGGCGAGGCGCTGCGCCGGGACCAGCGCAACCTCTCCGCCGGCGACCTACGGGAAGGCGGCCGCAAGCTCCTGGTGCGCGCCCTGGGCGAGCTGGACACGGTGGACGCGATCCGCCGCCTGCCGGTGGGCGACGGCACGGTGCGCCTGAGCGATGTCGCCACGGTCACCTTCACCCTGCCCGAGCAGGAGGAGTTCTCGTACTTGAATGGTGTCGAGGCGCTGACGGTGCAGGTCTACAAAGCGTCGACTGCCAATCTGCTGGCCGTGGCCGGTGCAGCCCGGGCGGAACTCGATGCGGTGCTCGCCTCGCCGGCGGGAGAGCCCTTCGCGGCGCACATCTACCACGACTCGTCGCAGGACGTGGAGAAAGGCCTCGCCCAGCTCCGCAACACCGGCCTCTTTGGCGGCGTGCTGGCGATCTTCACCATCCTGCTCTTCCTGCGCCGCTGGCGGCCGACCCTGCTGGTCGCCATCGCCGTGCCGGTGAGCGTGATCGCCACCTTCGTGCTGATGTTCGTGCTGCGCCAGAGCGGCGCCCTGCCGGACCTGACCTTGAACGTGGTGAGCCTGGCCGGGCTGATGCTCGCCCTGGGCATGCTGGTCGACAACTCGGTGGTGGTGATCGAGTCCATCTTCCGGCACCGCAACGACCTCGGCCAAGATGCTCGCACCGCCGCCCTGGTGGGCACCGCTGAGGTCGCCCTGCCGATCGTCGCCTCCACCGCCACGACGCTGTGCGTTTTCCTGCCGCTCACCTTCCTGACCGAGGGCGGACGCTTGGCGCGTTACTTCCAGAACATCGCCTCCACCCTGTCCATCGTCATCGCGGCATCTCTGGTGGTGGCGCTGACCGTTGTGCCGGCGGTGGCGCGACGAATTCTGGTGCGTCAGGAAGTCCGCCCGGAGCGCTCCACGGGGGCGACGGACCTCTACGTCCGCACCCTGGCCTTCACCCTGCGCCACCGGGCGCTCTTCCTGGTGCTGGTGGTGGCACTCCTGGGCGGTTCGATCTACCTCATGAGCACCGTCGAGCGGTCCTTCTCGGCGCGCACCGAGGAACGCCAGATCACTCTTTTGATCGACACCCCCCGGCAGTACACGGAGGCCGAGACTCGCGCCCTCTATGAAGGCCTCTACGAGCGCATCGACACTCGCCGGCAAGAGCTGGACATCGCCGACATCTCCTACACCTTCGATACCGGCACCGGCCGCTCCGGCGGCGGCTGGAGTCGCGACCGGCGGATCGAGATGTACCTGGTGGACGAGGCGGTCGCCACCCAGACCACCGCCGAGGCCCGCAACCGCCTGCGCGGGATGCTGCCGGAAATCCCCGGCGTCGGCCTGCGCATCAGCCAGGGGCGGGGCCAGGGCAGCGTTTCGGGCGTGGAGGTGGAGCTGACCGGCGACAATCCGGAAGTTCTGGCGCGCATGAGCCAACGCATCGCCGACCGCCTCGCCACCCTGCCGCGTATCCGCGATGTGGACACCTCCCTGGACTCCGGCGACGAAGAGATCCACCTGCAGGTGGATCGCGAGCGGGCGAACGCCGCCGGCCTATCGACCCTCGCCGTCGCCTCGACGGTCTCCGGGGCGCTTTCGGACCGGCCGGTCGCCTTCATGAAGACCGCCGACCGCGAAGTCGACCTGGTGCTGCGCTATCGCGAGGATCGCCGCGAGACCCTGCAACAGCTCCAGGGTTTTCCGGTGGGCGACCTGCCGCTATCGGCCTACGCGAATTTCGAGACGGTGCCCGGCCCACGCAGCATCCAACGCGAGGATCGGCGCTCGCAGGTGACCATCACCGCCAACACCCTGAGCGCCCGGGACGCCTTCGCCGCCAGCCGCGCCGTGTCGGAAGTGATGAGCGCCACCCCCATGCCACCGGGCACCGCCTGGAGCTTCGGCCGCTGGAGCCGTTTCGAGCGGGAGGATCGCGAGAGCGGCAACTTCGCGCTGGTCATGGCGCTGGTGTTGGTCTACCTGCTGATGGCGGCGCTCTTTGAGAGCTTCGTTCAGCCGCTGACCATTCTCTTCTCGGTGCCCTTTGCCCTGATCGGCGTGGCCCTCCTGATGCGCTTGACCCAAACCCCCTGGGACAACATGACCACCCTCGGCCTGGTCATCCTGCTCGGGGTGGTGGTCAACAACGCCATCGTGCTGATCGACCACATCAACGGCCTTCGCGCCGCAGGGCTGAGCCGGGACAAGGCGATCCTGGCCGGCGGACGCCACCGGCTGCGGCCGATCGCCATCACCGCCGTCACCACCCTGGTCGGCCTGCTGCCGATGGTGGCGCCGATCCTGGCGCCGGCCTGGTTCGGCCCCCTGGAAGGGCGCGCCGCCACCTGGGCGCCGATCGGCCTGGTGATCTTCGGCGGCTTGACCACCTCGACCTTCTTGACCCTGATGATCATCCCCACAATCTACTCGCTGATCGATGACTTCGTTCTCTTCGCCGGCCGGGTCCTGCGGGCCGCCCGCGGCCGGCCGGTTTCGCTCGCGAAGGAGTGACCGTGATGAACCGATGGAATTCGCTGGCGCTTCTCGCAGTCGCCTGGACCTTGAGTGCGGCCTGCGGCGGATCCGGCGATGCCGACAGCGGTGGAGCTTCCGGCCGCCGCGGCGGCGGACCGCCGTCTTTCGGCGGCGGCCCCGCGGCGGCGGTGCCGGTGGAGGTAGCCACCGTCGAGCGGCGTACCGTGTCGTCCTTTCTGGAGACCCACAGCACCCTCGAAGCGGAAAACGAGGTCGACCTGGTGGCCCGCCTGTCCGGACCGATCGTGCAGCTGGCGGCGGAAGAGGGCATGCGGGTATCGCGGGGACAGCTCCTCGCCCGCATCGACCCGGACGAAGCCCGCGCCCAGCGCGAGATCGCCCTGGTGGACAAGAACGAGAGTCAGCTCATCTACCAGCGTCTGCGACGGCTCTACGACGAAGGTCTGGTGAGCCAAGAACAACTCGAGCAGGCGCGGGCGCGAGCGGAATCCACCGCCGCGCAGCTCCAAGGCCGCGAGATCCAGCTCGACTGGGCGGAGGTGCGCGCCCCCTTCGCCGGTCTGATCGTCCGGCGCTACGTCAAGCAGGCGGAGACGGTGAGCGTCAACACCCCGCTGTTCCGGCTGTCGGACTTCGACCCCCTGCTCTGCCCCATCCAGGTGCCGGAGCGCGAGCTGGGGCGCCTAGAGCCAGGCCAGCGGGCGCGCCTCGAAGTGGAGGCCTTTCCGGACGAGACCTTTGAGGCGCGGGTGCTCCGCATCAGCCCGATCGTCGACGCCGACTCCGGTACCGTCGAGGTGACCCTCGAAGCCTCCGGCCGGAGCAAGCTGCGGCCGGGCATGTTCGCCTCGGTGTTCCTCGAAACAGAGAGCCGCGCCGACGCCCTGGTGATCCCCTTCTCGGCCCTCGCCCTCGACCGCCTCGGGGATTCCGTCTACGTGGTGGAGAACGATCAGGCGATGCGCCGAGAGATCGAGCTGGGCTTCCGCGAGGGGGACGCCGTGGAGGTGCGCTCCGGCCTCGCCGAGGACGAGGTGGTGGTGGCTGTGGGCCAGGACGGGCTGTCCGACGGCACGCCGGTGGAGATCGTCGAAGCCGGCGGCGAGGTCCGGCGGCCGGCAGCCGGCCGCCCTCCCGGCGGAGAAGCGGCGGGCGCCGTGGGCGAGGCCCGGCCGTTTCGCGCCGGTGGTCCGACCGGCGGCGAAGGCCCTTCGCCCGAACAAATCGAAGCGATCAAAGAACGCATGCGCCAGCGGGGACTTTCCGAAGAGCAGATCGAAGAGCGTTTGAAGCGCACGGGCGAGCGGCGACAAGGCGGCGGTGGGCAGTAGCACCTTTCCATGAAGATCGTCGATTTTTCGATCCGCCGGCCGGTGACGGTTTCGATTCTCGCCGTGGCGGGGATCGTCTTTGGCCTGGTCGCCTTCCAGCGCCTGCCGACGGACCTGCTGCCGGATCTCACCTACCCCTCCCTGACCGTCCGCACGGTGTTCGACGGCGCGGCGCCCTTCGAGGTCGAAAGCCTGGTCACCCGGCCGGTGGAGGACGTGGTCGGGGTGGTCAACGGCGTCACCCGGGTGACCTCCAGCTCACGGGCGGACACCAGCGAGGTGACCCTGGAGTTCACCTGGGGTACGGACATGGACATCGCCGGCCTCGACGTGCGCGAGCGCCTCGACGTGCTGGACCTGCCGGACGAGACGGATCGGCCGATCCTGCTGCGTTACGACCCGTCCTTGGATCCCATCCTGCGCATCGGCCTCACCGGTAGCGAGGGGGACGGAGCACAGGAGGGCGACGACGACCTGATCCGCCTGCGGCGCATCGCCGAAGACGAAGTCCAGCGCGCCCTCGAACGACTGGAGGGAGTGGCGGCGGTGGTGGTGAGCGGCGGCCTCGAAGAAGAGATCCAGGTGGAAGTGGACGAGCGGCGCCTCGCCAACCTCGGCCTCGACGTCGACCTCGTCACCCAGCGCCTGGCGCAGGAAAACGTCAACTTGACCGGTGGCCGCCTGCGCCAAGGGCGCGCCAAGTTCCTGGTGCGCACGGTCAACGAGATCCTGCGGCCGGAGGACCTGAACCGACTGGTGATCTCCCGTCAGGGCGAAGCCAACGTGCTGCTCGAAGACGTCGCCCGGGTGCGCCGCGGCCACCGTGAGCGCGAGATCATCACCCGCATCGACGGCCGCGAGTCGATCGAGGTCGCCGTCTACAAAGAGGGTGGCACCAACACCGTCACCGTTTCGGACACGGTGCGGGCGAACCTCGACACCTTGCGCGCCGAACTGCGGAAGGTCGATCCGAACCTCGACCTCACCCTCATCACCGATCAGGCTCGCTTCATCCGCAATGCCGTCGCCGAAGTGCTGGAAGCGGCTCTGTGGGGCGGCCTGCTGGCGGTGCTGGTGCTGTTCCTCTTCCTGGGCAACTGGCGGAGCACCCTGGTCATCGGCCTGGCGATTCCGATCTCCGTCGTCACCACCTTTTTCCTGATGTACGCCTTCGGCGTGTCCTTGAACATCATGTCGTTGGGCGGACTGACCCTGGGCATTGGCCTGTTGGTGGACAACGCCATCGTCGTCCTCGAAGCCATCCAGCGGCGGCGGGACTTGGGGTTGGGCGCCGTCGAGGCGGCCCGTGCCGGCGCCGGCGAAGTGGGCCGCGCGGTGGTGGCGAGCACCTTGACCACCCTGTGCGTCTTCGTGCCGATCGTCTTTGTCGAGGGGGTCGCCGGCCAGCTCTTTGGCGACCAGGCACTGACCGTCACCTTCTCGCTCATCGTCTCCCTGGCGGTGGCCCTGACCATCCTGCCGATGGCCGTCTCGCGAAGCCTGGGAAACGAGGCGGAAGCCGGCCCGGGCGACGAGCAGCACCGTGGCCTGTTCTTTCGCGGCACCGTCGCCGTCGCCCGCGCAGTCGCCTTGGTGCTGGGAGCCCTGGGACGGGTGATCCACCTTCTGACCACTCCCGTGCTGAGGATGTTTCAGGCCGGTTTCGGAAGGATCGAAGCTCTCTATGACCGTGCCCTGCCGCGCCTGCTGCGGCGCGCCGGCTGGGTGCTGGTGGCGGCGGTGGTGCTCCTGGCCCTGTCGCTCCTCCTCTACCCACGCCTCGGCCGCGAACTGATCCCGGAGATGGTGCAAGGGGAGATCTTCGTGGACGCGGAAATGCCCCCGGGCACGCCTCTCGAAACCACCTCCTTCACCCTCCGCCAGGTCGAGCAGGCAGCCCGCGCTCACCCGGAAATCACCGAGGTCTACGGCCTGGCGGGCACCTCGAACGAACAGGGCGGCGTGGCCGGCGAACTGCGCGAAAACCTCGGCCAGGTGACCTTCCTCCTGACGCCACCGGTGTCGCGCCAGCGAGAAGACGCGGTAATGGCCGACCTGCGCGCAACCCTCGACCGCCAGGAAGGTCTCACCTACCGCTTCGGCCGGCCGGCCTACTTCAGCTTCCAGACCCCCATCGAGCTGGAAGTGCGGGGCTACAACCTGGAGCTGCTCGATCGCCTCTCGGACCAGATCGTCGAGGGCTTGGCAGGGATCCCGGGGTTGACGGACATCAAGGCCTCCACCGAAGGCGGCAACCCGGAGCTGCGCATCCGCTTCGACCGCGAGCGGCTGGCAACTCTAGGCGTTGGCCTGGCCGATGCGGCGGCGGCCATTCGCACCAAGGTCAACGGCACCGTCGCCACGGACATCCAGCGCCGCGACCGCACCATCGACGTCCGGGTGCGGGCACAGGAAAACTTCCGGGACAGCACCGCGGACCTCCTCTCCCTGGCCGTCGAGCGGCGTGGCAAAACCTCTATCCCGCTGTCCGCCGTGGCGCAAGTGGAAGAGGTCGAAGGACCGGCGGACATCCGCCGCGCCGAGGGCGAGCGGGTGGCGATCCTCACCGCCAACCTCGACGGCCGCGACCTCGCCTCGGCCTCCGGCGACATCACCGACCTGATGAACACCCTACGCCTTCCGGAGGGTTTCGACTGGGAGCTGGGCGGCCAGCGCCGCGAGATGGCGACCTCCTACGACAGCCTGCGCCTCGCCCTGCTGCTGGCGGTATTCCTCGTCTACCTGGTGATGGCCTCACAGTTCGAGTCCTTCCTCCACCCGCTGGTCATCCTGTGCAGCGTGCCCTTCTCGGTGGTCGGGGCCCTTGGCATTCTGTGGCTGTTCGACGTCGCGATCAGCATCGTGGTGCTGATCGGCATGGTGATGCTCGCCGGCATCGTGGTGAACAACGCCATCCTGCTGGTCGACACCGCCAACCGCCTGCGGAGGAACGACGGCCTGGGGCGCGACGAAGCCATCGCCGCCGCCGGCAAAGCGCGACTGCGTCCCATTCTGATGACCACTGCCACCACCGTCTTCGGCCTCACCCCGATGGCCATCGGCCTCGGTGAAGGCAGCGAACTGCGCACCCCGATGGCCCTGACGGTGATCGGCGGTCTGGCGGTCTCGACCCTCTTGACGCTGGTGGTGCTGCCGGCCTTCTACCGGTTGGTCGAGCGCGAGTAGATTCCGGTTCGTTCCTGCTTCGAAACCGGTGCGGTACTCCCTAAAGGTCGAGCCGCGTACCGTCGGCAAAAAGAACGCTAAGAACCGTCATACTGCCGGTCATGTCCTCCAGATCCGTGGAACGCACCCACTGGTGATCGTCCATGAACTGGTTGTACTTGAACCCCTGACCCTTTTCTACGATCGACCCACCCGGCGCCAGCGGCTCTTCTAGAGTCCACTTGATATTCATCCGAGTCTCTCCGAAGAGGTCCTGCAAATGCAAGACACCTTTGATCGCCCGAGCCGGCTTTTCGAGTCCCTGGGCCGTGAACTCGATATCGAAGAAAACGAAGTCTTGGTAGTCCTGCTTGGTGAAGTTCTTCCGCAGCAGGCGAACTCCAATCATCTCC
The DNA here is from genome assembly GCA_039030395.1 of Acidobacteriota bacterium. NCBI lineage: Bacteria > Pseudomonadati > Acidobacteriota > Acidobacteriota bacterium. The sequence continues at coordinate 141,144 of JBCCEF010000004.1, read as the reverse complement.
GCCCCGATGGATGCCTCCTGATCCTGGGTGACCGGACCCGGAGCAGCCTCATCTCCGGCCTGTGAACCAAGTGACTCGAGCTGCGGGATCGCCAGACCGTACTTTGCAGCCAAAAAGCGTTGCCTGAGCATCGCCAACGTCTGCTCCGAAGTGGCGACGGTTGCCGCCTTCATGCTGGCTACGAGTCCTCCGGAATACCGGTCGGCTTCGGCTCGGGCCTCAGCGAGACCCTCCTGCATCCCAGAGATCTCCGACTCCAGGCGTTGCGCCAAAGCGGCATCGGGTTCGGTCCCCGACACAACGACATCTACCTTCGCACCGCTTTCCAGGGCATGAACTCGCTGCTGGATCAGCACCTCTGTTGTCTTGAGGACTTCCAAGCGCGCCTCGATCAAACCCTTGACGAGACCCCCCACGTATTTTTCATTCTTCTTCTCGGTTTCTAGAATCTCCGTCCGCAGCAGCTCCAACTCGGCACGCAGTTCTCCGGCTCGCTCTAGCTCTTCAGTCGAAGGCTGAGCAAAACAGGCCGACGAAGACACTGAAACTCCCGCAATAATCCATGGCCAAAGAAAGCCAATACCTTTCTTCACGGCACCCCCCGTTCTCCCGTCAAAGATACCCACCGTTCGACACCGCAATCTGGGTCTGATCCCACAAGCAATGGGTAGGACTCGCAGCTCGACCCGACTCCTTACTCTAGGAAGCGCCATCCCTCAAAGTGGCGGGTCGAGGGTGCCCAACCTGGTACCCACCGAGGAAGGCAACACCGCAAGACGGCGGGAGGAGATCGACGAGACCCTTCGGACGTAAATGGTGCAAGCTCGGCGCACGCAAAAAAGAGAGCTGCCGGCGGGCGACGTCGTAGAGCGCCGTGTCGAGGTTTTCCGCCGGCACCACGTAGGCGCCGACAATGGTCCTGAAGGTGAAGGAGAGTAACCCCTGGTCGGTGACTGCATCCGGTCGTAGGACACCAGGGCCACGAGAGCGACTTTGACATCCGCCGGACCTGCCGGTCTTCGCAGGTTCGCCTTCGCTAGAAAACTGGATAGAATCCTTGGAAAGTGTTGCGCTAGAGCGCCCTAAAGACTCGAAGGGTGAAACCGCACCGACGCTGGCCCGAGCGCTCTGGCCGCGAGCTTGAGAAGGGTGGTCCCAGACGCAGGCTCGGCGGGCAGCCAAGCTGGATTCGTAGAAGAATACAAGCAGGGTGAAGCTCCTAGGCTCTGAGTACCACGAGAAGTTCTATGAGCGATCATTCCAAGCGGACCGCGTGACGGAGTCAACAACCTGCTGGCGTGCTGGTTCGCCGGATGGTCCGGTGGTCGGAAGGAAGAGAAAGAGATGTCGAACAAGAAGAAATCCGTAGTATTCGTAGGCTCATCTCACGAGTCGCGTAGATTTGCATATGCAATTCAGGACGCTCTAGAACACGATGCCGACGTAAGGGTCTGGAACCAGGTTCGCTTTGACCTGTCTCGAACCGCCCTGGACACGCTCCAGCGGGAGGTAGATCGAGCTGATTTTGCCGTCTTTGTCTTCTCCCCAGACGACGCGCTCGAGCATCGCGAAGAGAAGCTTCTAACCACTCGCGACAACGTCATTTTCGAACTGGGCCTCTTTATGGGTCGACTTGGCACAGATCGGTCATTCGTCCTATTCGCCACAGGGACTGAGAAGTGCCTCAGATTTCCAAGCGATCTTCTCGGAATTACAACGGCAAATTTCGATTACTCAAAGTGCCTCGAATCGGCCCATGACATCGGGGTAGAACTCGGACCTGCCTGCAACAAAGTTAGAGTCGCCATCGCACAGATGGGGCCAAGGACCCACAAGGTCTCACAGCGTGTCAAAGGAGTTCTCTCCCGAGGAAGCACAGAAGACATCAAGGTGTTTGCTGATGCAGGTATTCATGTAGCAGAGGATCGACATGACTACCTCGACTCACTCAGGAGGAGCGTCCTCAGTGGAGAACTTCTTCCTACCAAGTTCCTATACTGGCCACCCCAAGGAAGTACGCACTGGCTCCAGGTGTGCAACCATAAGCAGTATGATTTCTACCGACAATCGCTACGACAACTCCGCAAGAACATCCACGAGATCGCCTTGGAGATCATTCGCGCGAACGATTCTCCAGAGGTCGACATCGTCAGCGTAGGTAGCGGAAACGGCGTCAAGGACAACGTAATTCTTCTCGCGCTCATCTCTCATCTATCTCGACACGAATTGCTCTATTACTACCCAATCGATATTAGCGATGCCCTTCTAGTTCGCGCCGTTCGGGCCGCCCTTAGGGGAATCCCCCGACTTTCTAGCGTTCGCGTCAAGGCCTTGGTCGCCGACTACACCAAACTTGAAGAACTTCAAAAGTTTTATGAGGATCGTCCAGCCAGGAATCTATTCTCATTACTAGGAAACACCATCGGCAACGCAGATGAGTCGAAGCTCTTTGACGTGCTCGGAGACGCCATGCTGGACGGCGACCTACTGCTTCTGGAATTCAACACCGCGCCAGCCCTGCCGGACGACTCAAGCCTGAATTTCACCGCGAATAAGGAACATGACTTTACTCCGCTCGCTTGCTTCAATGTTCCCTTCGACCCCGAAAAGCTCAGCTACACCCCAGTTACCGACCTCAGCGTCGTCCCCAATACAACAAGTATTCTCTCTATCTACTCCGCAGCCACAATCGGACGAAAAGAAATAAAAGATGTCAAGCTGTCGGTCGTTCATCACTACGACCGAGACTCATTTCTCCGAGAACTGACCTCAAGGCTCAATATCTCCGTCTTGAAGGTACTAGAGGGACCCAAAGGCGTTTGCCTCGTACTCGCCCAGAAACAGGCCGTCAGGAACCACTAGAGACTACACGAGGGCCTCGAAATCCCGCTCCACTTTGACAGCTCGGAAAGCAGGCAGGCCTAGCGTTGGCGAAGGCCGTCGACCAGAGTGCGATAAACCAACCGGGCGGCGTCACCCGGTGCCATGACGCCGCGATGGATGCTGTGCCAGGCGGCCCAGATCGAAGAGTCGATCACGGCGACGATCCATTCGGTAGGCAAGTCGTCGGCAAAGAAACCCTCCGTCTTGGCCTGGTCGACGAAGGCGGCCAGCTCGCTGAGTTGGCGGTTGGTCTCGCTGGCAACTTGCGGATCGGCGCCCGCTTGGGTCTCGTTGGCCAGAAAATGGTAGCGATCGCCGAAGGGAACCAGTGCTTCGATCATCTCCCGCAGGGCCGTCGCTGCATTCTGATAGCGCTCGAAGACCGGCGCGGTTGCCTCATCGGTCAGCCGAATCGCCTCGAGGGAGAGTTCCTTGACCAGCTCTTCGCGCGACGGAAAGTGACGATAGAGCGTCGCCCGGCCGACTCCCGCAGCCTGCGCCAAAGCAGCCATCGAGGCACTCGGAGACTCGGTCAGGACCAACGCCGCAGTGTCGAGAATCGCCTCGCGGGTTGAGCGGCGGGGTCCTCTTTGGGTGCGGCTCCTCAAGGTGCCGGCTCCTCGAAGCAGCCCTCGGGCAGAGCCACTCCGGCGAAGATCAGCTCCTGCTCGCGGCGAAACCACTCCTCGAAGATGTACGGCTCGAGGGGCAAGACTGGCATTTCCTTGGGCATCACCGACCGGCTCCCTGGGCGTGTTGGGCGCCATCGAGATCCGCTGGGCGCTGCCATGCCGCCCGTGAGGCACGCCGCAGCTTTGCGACCGCACGACGGTCCTCCTGGATCACCGTCAAATAGAGTTCCGCCATCTCCTGGTCCGACCCCCAGCCCCATTTGACGCGCCGCGGCGGGGAGTTCGGATTGACCGAGTTACTCGACGAGTTGTCGAAGCGAAACAGGGCTTCCAGGGTGCTGCCGGCGGGGATCAGCTGCGGTTGTCGATAGGTGTAGATTCCCTGCCATCGCAGGTCCCAGTCGGTGACGTGAAGCAACGGCAGTTCTTCGCCGTCGGGCAATTTGGCAACCACTCGCGCCTCGCGCCCTAGATAGTGCATGTGCGGCGAGATGTCGACCAACTCCATGTCGACCGGGACCTCCATCGTCACTCGCCTCCAGTAGTGGGCCTCCCCGGCTGGAATGTCGACATCCTGGGTGCCGACCATCAATCCGGTGACACCCCGCTCGACCGGCTCGTCGGCGAAATAGAAGGCGATTGAGCTTTGGTCCATCGTCGGCTTGCCGGTCAGGTGGTAGTGGACTTCGAGGACGATGTCGCCGCCGCCGGGCAGGTCGAAACCGCGGCCGGTGGGGAGGCGGTAGGGACCGACGCCCGGTGCCCAGGCGCCCAACGCGTTGGCGCCGTCGTAGGACATGAAGCCGCCGGTACCGAAAACCGAAAAGCCGGGCCCGGGATCGCGCCGGTCGAGCCGGCGGGCGCGGCCCGAATAGTCGACGAAGTAATTGCAATGGTGGACGACCGAAGCGTCGCCAGGCTTGAAGTCCATCGCCACCACGACCGCGTCATCGAGTTCTCCCATCGGCAGGACGAAATAGCGGTAGATGTCTTCGCCGTCCGCCGGTACCGAGAAGGCCGCCGGCATGGTGAGCTCGAGGTCCGGCGGCCCTAGCTGCCACTCAGACGTTTCAAAGGTCGGCTTCGGCAGCCGCATTGCGGGTTCTCCCAAGGGGGCGCCGGCACTGGCCCAAGCACTCAGCAGTCCGATCTGTTCGGGGCTCAGAAAACGTTCTTGGCGAAAGTGGCCGAAATCGCGCTCGGCCGACCACGGCGGCATCAGGCCGGCACGGGTCACCGCCGCGGTCATCGTCGACCAGCGCTTGGCGGCGCCGTAGTCATCGAGCGCGAACGGGGCGACGCCCCCCGGCCGATGGCATTCGACGCAGTTCGCGTCGAGGATCGGTGCGATATTGGAGGTGTAGGTCGGTGTGGCCTCGGTTTCCGGCCAGCCGTTGAAGACGCAACCCACCGCTGGGGTGGCGACCGGGTGCTCGACCCGGCCTGCAGCGACCGCTTCGATGGCGCGCAGCAGATCGTGGCTGCGAGCTTCTCGACGAGCTTTCGTCAGCGCCGGGAATCGGTCGTCGATACGCCCGCGGTAGGTGATCCGCCCTGCCAGATCCACGACGAAGGCCGACGGCACGGTCTGTGGCTCGAGCTGCCGCGCCAGCTCGCCGTTGGCGTCGAAGAGCAACGGGACGTGGAGCTGGTATTCGTCGCGAAAGGACCGCGCCGCCTGCCAGGTGATCGCCGGATTCGAAACCACGGTAAAGAAGTCGACGCCGGCCTTGCCGGCGAGTTCGGCCAGTTCGTTGAGTCGCCGTACATAGCGCCGCGAGATCGTGCAGCCGTCGTTGAGAAAGACCACGGCGACGGGGCGGCTGTCGTCCGTGAGTCCGAGGTGGACGACTTCCCCGTCGACGGTCTGCAGTCGCAGGCCGATGACCGACGTGGTTTCGGCCAGACCGTGGGGCTGGGCGACCTGAGATTCCGCCACCGTCCGGTGGCTCTCATGACCGAGGTGTTGGTGCTCGGCCGCCACGGCCGCCACCAGGCCGACGATCAAAGCGAAGAGGATTGCGATCGCAGGAGACAAAGCTGGCAAGCGCGGGTCGTGTTGCATGTCGAATCTCCGGTAGCCGAGGCGCCCCGAGGGGCGCGATCAGTAGATTGAGACAATTATGTCTCATAAGAGACCGCACTGTCAACGATATCTATCGAAAGAGCTACCCTCCCGCCGTTTTCACCGGCGTTGTCAAGTCGCCGTCGCCAGGGTCGTCTCGCCTCCGTCTTCCGCCTCGTCCCGCTCCATTTGGGAGCGCTGGAAGAGGCCCTTGATGTCCTCCAGGATGCTGTAGAGCACCGGCACCAGCACCAGTGTGATGAAGGTGGCGAAGAGCACCCCGAAGGCCAGGGAGCAGGCCATGGGGATCAAGAACTGGGCCTGCATGCTCTTTTCCAGCAGCAGCGGTAGGAGCCCAGCGAAGGTGGTCAGCGAGGTCAAGAGGATGGGTCGGAAGCGATCGACACCGGCTTGGCGGATGGAGTCCAGGAGCGGCGTGCCGCCGCGGAACTTCTCGTTGATCCAGTCCACCATCACCAGGCTGTCGTTGACCACCACACCGGTGAGGGCGACGATGCCGAAGAAGGACAGCATGCTCAGGTTGATGCCCATCAGCACATGGCCCGCCACGGCGCCGATCAGGCCGAAGGGGATGGAACTCATCACGATGAGCGGCTGGAAGTAGGAACGGAAGGGGATCGCCAAGAGGGCGTAGATGGCGAGGAGCGCGATGCCGAAGCCGCGCACCAAACCGCTGATGGTCTCGCGCTGCTCCTGCTGCTCGCCTTCCAGGGAGTAGCGCACGTCCGGGTAATCCGCCAACATCGCCGGCAGCACCGAGCCGGTGAGGTCATTCAAGATCTCCGTCGGGTTGCCTTCGTTGAGATCGACATCCGCCGTCACGCTCACCACCTGCCGGAGGTCGGTGCGCTGAATGGACGCTGGACCGCGCGACAGCGATGCTTCGGCGACGGTGCTGAAGGGCACGCTACGGCCGTCCGGCGTGCGGATGCGCATCTCTTCGAGATCGGCCAAGGAACGGCGATCGGCCTGCGGGAAGCGCACCATCACCCGCACGTCCTCGCGGCCGCGCTGAATGCGCTGCGCCTCTTCGCCGTAGAAGGCCTGGCGCACCTGCCGCCCGAGATCGCTCAAGGTGAGACCGACGGCTTCGCCCTCGGCGGTGATCCCCAGCTCGATCTCCTGCTTGCCGGCGCGGTAGGAGTCCGCGATGTCCTGGACTCCGGGGTACTCGGCAATGGCCGCCTTGAGGCGATCCGCCACCTCCTGCAGGCGTTCGCCGTCGGCACCGGAGAGCTGCACGTTGATCGGCTCACCGGCCGAGAACAGGGCGGAACTGAAGGTCAGGCTCTCGGCGCCGGGGATCGCCCCGGCGGCTTGACGCCAGCGGACGGCCAGCTCCGGACTGGTGATGGTGCGCTCCTCCGCCGGCTCGAGTTCGATGTTGATCTCGCCGAGATGGCCACCGGAATAGTCCTGGCCGACGCCGCCGGCGCCGCGGCTCTGGTCGGTGCGGAACGGCTGCGCCCCGAGGGTGGTAGAGACGTTGCGGTAGACGCTCTCGCCGGTCTCTTCCTCCACTTCTTCGAGCATCCGGAAGGCCGCCTCCTCCAGCGCCCGCACCGCTCCGGTGGTCAGCTCCGAGGGCGTGCCCTGGGGCATTTCGAGAATCGCCACCACGTTGTCCGCCTCCGTCGGCGGCAGGAAATTGAAGCGAATCCAGCCGCCCTGCACCACCGCGAAGGTGATCAGCAACAGGGCCAAGGACGAGGCGATCACCATGTAGCGCCATTCGAGGGCACGGGAGAGGGCCGGCCGGTAGTAGCGCTCCGCGACGCGCGCCAGGGCGGAAGCGAAGCGCTGCTGCAACCGCCGCCAGCGCAGACGCAGAGCCGAGGCCTTCTGCTCCTTGGCGTGGGACAGGTGCGACAGGTGGTTCGGCAGAACCAGCAGCGACTCGATCAGCGAGAAGACCAGCGTAACGATGACGATGATCGGAATCACCCGCATGATCTTGCCGACGTTGCCGGGCACATTCAGAAGCGGCGCGAAGGCCGCGACCGAGGTGAGAATGGCGAAGGTCACCGGCTTGGCCACCCGGTGGGCGCCGTCCACCGCCGCCTGCAGGCCTTCCTTGCCGCCCTCGAACTCCGAGTAGATGTTTTCGCCCACCACGATGGCGTCGTCCACCACGATGCCGAGGACGATGATGAAGGCGAACAGCGAGATGAGATTGATCGAAAGGTCGAACACCGGCATCAGGGCGACGGCGCCCAGGAAGGAAATCGGGATGCCGAGGGTGGTCCAGCCGGCGAGCTTCAGGCGCAGGAAGAGGGCCAACGTCAAGAACACCAGCACGAAGCCGGCGCGGCCGGAGCGCACCAGCAAGCCCAAACGGCTGCGCAATATCTGGCTGTCGTCCTGCCAGGCGGTGAGGGAGATTCCCGCGGGCATCCGCCCCTGAGCGCTCGCCACGTAGTCCTTGACCGTATCGGCGACGTAAATGGCGCTCTGTTCGCCGACCCGGAAAACCTGCACCAGCGCCGTCGGATCGCCGTTGAAGCGCGCCGCGACATCCGTGTCGGCAAAGCCGTCGACCACCGTCGCTACGTCCTCGACCAGCAGGCGCCGGCCGTCCGGCAGGGCTTTGACCGGCAACCGCTCGAACTCTTCGCGCTCGTAGGCCTGTCCCTCCGTGCGCAACAGGATCTCACCGCCGCGGGTCTCAATCTCGCCGCCGGGTAGATCGAGGGACGAGCGGCGGAGCGCCATGGCCACTTCGTCGAAGGTCAGGCCGTAGCGCCGCAGTGCCTGCTCCGAAACCTCGATCGAGATCTCGTCCGGCCGGATGGCGGCCAGCTCCACCTGGGTGATCCCCGGCAGCGCCGTGATGTCGTCCCTCACGCGCTCCGCCAAACGCTTGAGAACCTTTTCGTCGGCCGCGCCGGCAACGGCGACGTTGATCACCTGGCGGCGGATCACCAGCTCTTCGATCACCGGCTCCTCGGCCTCGTCCGGGAAGGTGTCGATGGCGTCAACCCGGCTCTTGATCTCGTTGAGGAGCTTCTGGGCATCGGCGCCGCGGGCCAGCTCCACCATCACCGAACCGACATTCTCGGAGGCCGTGGAGGTGATCTTCTTGCTTCCCTGGAGGTCCTGGATCGCCTCCTCGACGCGGATGACGATACCCTCTTCCACTTCCTCCGGCGCCGCCCCCGGATAGGGCACCACCACCGACACGCGATCCGCCGAAAACTCCGGGAAGACCTCTTGCCGCAAGGTGAGGGCGGCCATCACCCCGAGGGCGATGATCAGCACCATCAGCAAGTTGGCGGCGACGCCGTTGCTGGCGAACCAGTGGATCAGGCGCCTCACGACGATGCCTCGCCTTCGATCCGCACCTTCATGCCGTCGACGGCGGTCACCAGCGGTGAGACCACCACCGCATCGCCGTCCTCGAGCCCGCTTTCGACGATCACCGTTTCGCCCTGCGTTCGGGCCACCTCCACCTGCCGAAAGGCCAGCGTGTCACCGCCCTCCACCACCATCATCCGCTCCCCCTCACGCAGCGCCGCCCGGGGCAGCAGGAACACCCCGTCGGCCGCCCGGCCGGCGATCTCCGCGCCGACGAACAGGCCCATCGGCAAGGCCGGATCGCCTTCCCCACCGGCGCGCCGCCGGAAGGGGTCGTCGACCTGGGCGATGAGGTCGATCATGCGAGTGCGAGCGTCGATGGCGCCGCCGGTGCGCACCACCCGCGCCGGCCACTCGGCGGCCTCGCCGGCTAGATTCGCCTTGAGCCGCACCGCCGGGCCGTCGTCGCCGGTCGCCGCGCCGAGGGAGATGTCGAGAAACTCCAGGTCGCTCTGCGACACCGGCAGGCGAACCTCCGCCACCTCGGTACCGAAGATCGCCGCCAGCGGCGTGCCGGGAGCCACGAACTGCCCGAGATCCACCTGCCGACCGGCCACCCGGCCGGTGAAGGGCGCGGTGATGCGGGTCCGGCGCAGATCGAGCTGCGCCTTTTCCAGATTCGCCTCCGCCGCCGCCAGGGCGGCGCGCGCCTCGGCGAGCTGCGGCTTGCGGAGCACCAGGGCGTTGGCCTCGCCGTTGCCCAGTTCCCGCCACTCCTCCCGCGCTACCTCCGCCTCGGCGGTGGCGAGTTCGAGGCGCGAGGCGGCCTGGGCGACCATCGCCTCGGCCTGAGAAAGGGCCAGCTCGTAGTCCGCCCGTTCGAGGCGCAGCAGCAGATCTCCCCGGCCGAAGAAGCCGCCCTCCGCGAAGGACGGGGACACCCACTCGACGCGGCCGGCGACCTGCGCCACCAGGGTGGTCTCGGTGTGGGGCATCACGGTGCCCTGGCTGGTGACGTCCAGCCGTGCGGCGGTGCGCTCGGCCGAAACCGTCTCGACCAGCGGCGGCGGCGAGGTGGACGACACCTTTTCCACCTCGGGCTTGGCCCGGGCGATGAGCACCGCGGCCAAGACGCCACCGGCGAGGACGAGGAACGGGAGGAGAATACGGACGGGTTGCTTCATGGCGAGGAGACCTCCGTTGCGGGGCTCGCGGTCGGTAGTTCGGATGTCGGATCGAGGATCGAGGAATCCTGCGGGGCACCGTCGGCGGCTGCGCCGGCCGTCGCGCCGGCGCCGGCCTCGAAGCCTCCACCTAGAGCGAGGTGGAGATCGGCCCGAGCATCGAGGCGCTGACGCCGGGCCGTCAACAGTTGACGACGGGCCTGAAAGGCAGCGCGCTCCGTTTCGAGTACCGCCAGGTAATCGACCAGGCCGGCGTCGTAGCGCTGGGCCGCTAGCCGGCGGGCTCCTTCGGCTTCCGTCGCCGCCCGCTCCGACGACGCCATCTGGTCGGCGAGCAGCGCCTCCGCGGTCAGCGCCGCCTCGACTTCCGCGAAGGCCCGCTGCACGGCCTGCCCCCACAGCGCCACCGCTTCACGCTGCTGCGCCTCGGCGAGTTCGACCCCGGCCCGCAGGCGACCGCCCTGGAAGACCGGCTGCAACAGATTGCCGGCGAGGCGCCAGATGGAGAAATCGCTGTCCACCAGGTCCGACAGGTCGTCAGACGACCGGCCGGCGGAGCCGGTGAGGCTGAGGCGCGGATAGAGCGACGCTCGCGCCTCGGCGACTCCGTATCCCGCCACCGCGACGCGCTGCTCGGCAGCCACCAGATCCGGCCGGCGCAGCAGCAGGTCCGAGGGCAGGCCGGCGGGAATCGCCGGCGGCAGGGCCAGCGACTCGGCCGCCGGCACCTCCACCTCGCCTGCCGGGTAACGGCCCACCAGCACTTCGAGCTGGCGACGCGCCGCCGCCAGCTGCAGGCGCCGGGCGGGCACCAGCGACGCGTCGCCGGCTTCGGCGCTGATCGCCAAGCGCAAGTCGAGGGCGGAGCGCAGGCCGCGTTCGTAGCGACGGCGAATGCGCTCGGAGCTGTCTTTGCGGTTCTGGAGTTCGCTCTCCGCCAGGTGGAGCTGGCGCTGGGCGTCGAGCACCGCGAACCAGGCCTTGGCGGTCTGGGCGGCGATCGACTCGCGCGCCGCCACCAGCTCCGCCCGGGAGGCCTCCACCTGCGACCGCGCACCGGCGGTCATCGCCCGTAACCGCCCCCACAGATCGATTTCCCAGGAGACGTTGAGCGATGCCCCGAAGGTGGTGGTCGTAGTGCTCAGCACGCCGTCGCTACCGGGGATCGGCAGGCCGATGAAGTTCTGCCGCGCTCGGGAACCATCGAAGGAGGCGCTGGCGCTCGGTTTGGCGGCCGCTCCGGCGAGGCGCGCCCGGGCAACGGCAGAATCGACCCTTGCCGCCGCCGCCACCAAGTCCTGGTTCGAGGACAGCGCCTCCTCCACCAAGGATTCGAGGGTGGGGTCGCCGAAGGACCGCCACCAGGCCGATTCGGCAGCGATTGCGGTGACTGGCGAAGAGGATGGCACCTCGACGGAGGCGTAGGAGTCGGGCACGTCGAAGGGCACCGGCGGCGAGGACGGCGGCGCGGTCGCGCAGCCCGCCGCCAGCAGCAGGAGCGCCGCCGAGGGCGCAGAACGAACGGCTCGCTGGATCCGGCTCATTTGGAATCTCCGGTCTCTCGGGCGGCGATGGTCATCGGCGACTCTTCGACAACGGGATTCGCCATGCCCGCTTCGGCGAAGGTCACCAAGCGCTGGAACAGCGCCTCGGTGCCGCCGTCGCCGCCGTGCAGGTGCTCCGCCAGGGAGCCCGCCGCCACCGTGTGGATCATCGATCCGACCATGAAGTGGAAGCGCCAGAAAATCTCCTCCGAAGGAATTTCCGGCAGGGCCATGGTGAAGGCCGCCACGAAGCGGTCCACCACCGGTTGGAACTCGGCGACGAGGATCTTGCGAACCTCATCGCCGGGCTCCGAGAACACCCGCCCCACCAACCGGGCGATGGCTTCCGGGTTCTCCCCGGGATCGGCCATCATCCGCGCGACCGGTGCGAAGAAGGCCTCGATGATCTGCCGCGCCGTCGGCGAGCCGTTCCCTTCCAAGGCATCGAGTCGCTCGAGACGTTCCTGATTGAGGGGTCCGATGCGCCGGGCGAACACCGCCCGCACCAACGAAGCCTTGGAGCCGAAGTGGTAGTGGACGGAAGCCAGGTTCGCGTCCGCCGCCTGGGTGATGGCGCGCAACGACGAACGGGCGATGCCGTGCTCTGCAAACAGCCGCTCGGCGACATCGAGCAGCAGTTCCTTGGTGGTGGGAGCGTCGGGCATGGGCGGCATCGGATTCTTGTCAGAACTCTCAAACAAACGTTTCAAACATACGTTTGAATGGTAGATTCTCGAACTCCGGCTGTCAACCCATAGGCTGAATCCGCCGGAGCCGCAAACGCCTTGCGCGGCCCTCGAAGCAGCACTTCGGCATCCCGAAAAGACCGGCCGAAAACCAAGGCCGGAAACAAAGCCCAGAGCCGCGGCGTAGTACTGAACAGCGGAAGCAAGAGTCGCTTTTCGATCTACAAAGAAGATGAGCTCGGGCCCACAGCCGGCTCGCATGGGGGAGACTGATCGTCATGACCATACTCAGAACACTGCTCGTCGCCCTTTGCCTCGTCACCTTGGTCGGACTCCAGGTGGGCTGCGCCGGTGGCGCCACGGACGCCGCCGAAGCGAGCACGGAAAAAACCGATGCGGAGAACAACAAGAAGAAGGCTGAAGAGGACGAAGAAGAGCCCGAAGCGGTTCCCGTCGAGGTGGTCGAACTGGCGACCGGTTCGATCGAAGAAACCCTCCGCTACTCGACCAATCTGGAAGCTGAAGAAGCGGTGACGGTGTTCGCCGAAGCGTCCCGCCGGGTGCAGCAACTGCGGGTGGAAGAGGGCAACCGGGTGCGCAAAGGACAGATTCTCCTGCGGCTGCAGGACGACGAGCAGCGCACTCGCCTGGCCAAAGTCCAGAGCCAGCTCGACAAGGCGGCGCGGGAGTACGATCGCCAGAAGCGCCTGTTCGGCCAGGAGTTGATCTCCGAACAGGCTTTCAACGACGCGACCTACGAACTGGAGCAGCTCCAGCTCGAACTGGAAGAGGCCCAACGGCAGCTCTCCTACACGGAGGTGCGGGCGCCGATCTCGGGCACCGTCACCAGCCGCATGGTGAGCCTCGGCGACTTTGTGACCATGAACCAGCCGCTGTTTGAGATGGTGGACTTCAACTCCATTGTGGCGCGGGTCTTCGTACCGGAGAAGGAATTGACCCGGGTGTCCGTAGGCCAGCCGGCGCGCATCGCCGCACCGGCCCTGGGCGACGAGCGGCTGGCCGGCGAGGTCGAGCGCCTGGCGCCGGTGGTGGATCCGCAGAGCGGCACCGTCAAGGTCACCGTCTCCACCCCGCCGGCGAGCGCCCTGCGGCCGGGCATGTACGTGGACGTGGAGTTGGTGACGGCGGTGCGCGAAGACGCCCTACTCCTGCCCAAGCGGGCGCTGGTTTACGACGAGGATCAGATCTTCGTCTACCGCCTGAAGGGCGACGACACGGTCGAGCGGATCCTGCTGCGCGCCGGTCTCGAAGACAAAAACTTCATCGAGCCGGAGGGCGGCTTCTCGGTCGGTGACCAGGTGGTGATCGCCGGTCAGGCGGGCCTCAAGGACGGCATCGAGGTGCGCACCGTGGCCTCGCCAGGTGCGGATCAGCGGGCGGACGCCGACGGCCTGGAGGCGAGATGACCGGGCCGGGCTCCTCCAAGGACGGGGCTCTGTCGAACTTCACCACCAGTCGGCCGGTGGCGGTGTTGGTGGTGTTCATCGCGGTGACGGTCTTCGGCTTCTTTTCCTACGGCCGCCTGCCGGTCACCCTGATGCCGGAACTCTCCTACCCCACCCTGACGGTGCGCACGGAGTATCCGGGAGCGGCGCCGGAAGAGGTGGAGAACGACATCAGCCGGCCGATCGAGGAAGCCCTCGGGGTGATCGGCGGCCTGGAGCGCATCTCCTCGATCAGTCGCGCCGGGGTGAGCGACGTGGTGATGGAGTTTTCCTGGGACACGGAGATCTCGGATGCCACCCAGGACGCCCTCGAACGGCTCGACTTGGTGTTTCTGCCGGATGAGACGGAACGCCCGCTGATCCTCCACTACGACCCCTCCCTCGACCCGGTGATGGAACTCTCCCTCTCCGGCCGGGGCGACCGCTTCGAAGGCGAGGAGGGCCTGCGGCGGCTGCGGCGGCTGGCGGATCTCCAGATCAAACGCTCCCTCGAGCCGATCACCGGCGTGGCGGCGGTGCGCATTCGCGGTGGCCTCGAAGAAGAGATCCACGTGCTGGTGGACGAAGACAAGCTGGCCCGCACCGGCATCTCGATCCAAACGGTGATCGACCGCCTGCGGCAAGAGAACATCAACGTCGCCGGCGGCACCATCAAGGAAGGGCGCACCGAGTACATGGTCCGCACCCTCAACGAGTACCAAGACACCGGCCAGATCGGCGATACGGTGATCGCCCGCCTCGAAGGACGAGACGTTCGCGTCAAGGACATCGGCCGGGTCGAGTGGTCTCACCGGGAGCGCGAGATCCTGACCCGCACGGACGGCGACGAGAGCGTCCAGATCGACATCTTCAAGGAAGCCGACGCCAATATCGTCGCCCTCGCCAAGCGGGTGACCGAACGCCTCGGCGAGATCGACGAAGAGGCCGCCGCGGTCGGCGGCGGCAACCGGGAAGGCGGCCGTGGGGGCGGCCCTCAGGGCCGGCAGAGCGGTGGCCTGGCGCAAGCGATCTTCGACAACGAGGGCGCCCGCCTCAAAGTGGTAGCGGACCGTTCGCTGTTCATCGAGAGCAGCATCAACGAGGTGCGCAACACGGCGATCCTCGGCGGCCTGCTGGCGGTGCTGGTGCTGTTTCTCTTCTTGCGCAACCTGAAGACCACGACGATCGTGGCGGTGTCCATTCCGACGTCGCTGCTGATCACCTTCGCGCCGATGAACCTGCTGGGGATCTCGCTCAACATCATGTCCCTGGGCGGCCTGGCCCTGGGTATCGGCATGTTGGTGGACTCCTCCATCGTAGTGCTCGAATCCATCTTCCGCTGCCGCGAAGAGGGCGACTCGGTGAACGGCGCGGCGATTCGCGGCACCGGCGAGGTGCGCGGCGCGGTGATCGCCTCCACCTTGACCTCCATCGCCGTCTTCTTTCCGATGGTGTTCGTGGAAGGCATCGCCGGCGAGGCCTTCGGTGACCTCGGCATGGCGGTGGTGATCTCGCTCCTGGCTTCCCTAGCGGTGGCGGTGTTCCTCATTCCGATGCTCGCCAGCCGGCGCTGGAACGTGAGCACGGAAGCGGTCCAATCCTCCCAGTCCGAAAGCCGAACACTCTGGCAGTGGTGGTCCTTGGAGGATCTGAAGCGCGACCTACGCTCGAAGCAGGGCGAGGGGCGGCGAGGGGCGTTTTGGAGCCTTCTGGGCGGCCTCCTCTGGATCGTCAAGTTCCCGTACCTGATCCTTCGGTTCGTCGTCTCGATCGTCCTGGAAGCGATCGGCAAGCTGGTCCTGCTCATCGCCTTCGTCTTTTTCACCGCTCTCCGGTTCTTGCGTGTGCCTGCCAAGTTCGTCTTCGGCTTTCTCTTCGCGCTGCCCCTGCGATTGACGGAAGGTGCCCTCAATACCCTGCGACGCCACTACCCGCGGGTTCTGGGCTGGGCCCTGCGGCGCGCCGGCACGGTGGTGGTGGCGATGCTGCTGCTGGTGGGACTGACCACCGCTCTCGCCCTCGAACTCGACAGCGAGCTGCTGCCGGAGGTCCACCAGGGCGAATTCACCTTCGAAGTGGCCATGCCGGTGGGTACGCCGATCGAGGAGACCGTCCGCATTCTGGAGCCGGTCGAGCAGGCGATCCTCGCCGAACGGGACGACATCGACGCGCTGATCGTCACCTTCGGCTTCGACGCGGCGAATTCCCAGCGTTCCGACGAGGGCGAACACTCGGCGCGCTTCAAGGTGCTGTTGGAGCGGCCGGAGATGTCCTTCGGCGAGAAGTTGGGCGCACTGCTCAGTGGCGAGGGCAGCGTCCGGTACCGGGAGGAAGCGGTGATCGGCCGCATCCGCCAGAGTCTGGCGCAGGTGCCGGATCTGGACGCCCGGGTGGTGCGGCCGGTGTTGTTCAGCTCCAAGACGCCGATCGAGCTGGAAGTCCACGGCGATGACCTCGCCGCCCTCAAACAACAAGGCGAAGTGGTGCGAGCGACCATGGCCGCAATGCCGGAGCTGGCCGATGTCGACGTAACCTTGAAGAGCGGCGCACCGGAGGTGCAGATCGTCTACGACCGGGAGCGACTGCTGCGCTACGGCCTCAACCTGCGCGGCACCGCCGAGTTGGTGCGCAATCAGGTCAAGGGTTTCGAGGCGACGCGCTTCAACATGCAAGATCGCCGGGTACCGATTCTCGTCCGCCTCGGCGAGGAGGATCGCGAGACGGTGGAAGACCTGCGCGCCCTGGTGGTCAATCCCGGCACCGGCGCGCGGCCCATCCCGCTCTCCTCCATTGCCGACGTCACCTTGGGCGAAGGCCCGAGCGAGGTACGGCGGGTGGACGGCCGGCGGGTGGCGCTGGTCAATGCCAACATCGCCGCCGGCTCGTTGGGCGGCGCCGTCGAGGCGATCGACCAAACCTTGACCCAGAAAGTTGACTGGCCCGAGGGAATGACCTACTTCATCGCCGGCCAGAACGAGGAGTGGCAGCGCAGCAAAGGCAGTCTGTACCTGGCCCTGGGGCTGTCGATCTTCCTGGTGTTCGTGATCATGGCGGCGCAGTTCGAGTCGCTTCTCCAACCGCTGGTGATCATGTTCACCATTCCTCTGGCGTTCGTCGGCACCGTCCTGGCCCTGGCGCTCCTCAACATCAGCCTGTCCATCGTGGTGGTCCTCGGCATGATCATGCTGGCCGGTATCGTGGTGAACAACGCCATCGTGCTGGTGGACTACATCAACACCCTGCGCGGCCGCGGCATGGATCGCGACGAGGCGATCGTCGCCGGCGGTGAGGCGCGCCTGCGGCCGATTCTGATGACCACCGCAACGACCGCCCTCGGCTTGCTGCCGATGGCCATCGGCCTCGGCGACGGCGCCGAGATCCGCACCCCCATGGCGATCGCCGTGATCAGCGGCCTGATCGTTTCGACGGGATTGACCCTGCTGGTCATCCCGGCGGTCTACTCCCTCTTCGATCGCGGACGGGCGCGAATCTTCGGCGGCGCCGAGGAACCGGCCGGCCGCGAACCCTCTTCCGGCAGCGGCATGCTGCGCGATCCCGAAACGGCGGTGCCCTGATGACCCAAGACGACACTCAGCGAAAAAACTCCCGGGGTTCACGACTGGAGGAGATACTGCCGCGCTTCTCCCTAGACCGGCGGATCACCGTACTGGTGCTCCTCGCCACCACCCTGGTGGTCGGCCTGGTCGCTACCCTGGGCATTCCCCTGGAGCTGTTCCCGGCGGGCTACACGGAGCCCTATCTGGGGGTCAACGTGCCGTGGTCCGATGCCCCGGCCCGGGAGGTGATGGACAAGGTCATCCTGCCGCTCGAAGAGGAGCTCTCCACCGTCAAGGGGCTCGATCGGCTGAACTCCTTCTCCACCACGAGCTTCGGCCGGGTGTTCATGATGTTCAAACAGGGCACGGACATGGACGTGGCCTACCGCGAGGTACGCGACCGGGTGCAGCGGGCCAGGGTGCGCATGCCGGAGGATGCGGACCGGGTGTACATCCGCAAGAACGACACTTCCGGATTCCCGGTGGCGATGGTCGGCCTGGGCGTCGACCCCTCGGTACCGGATTCCTACAGCCTGGTCGAAAAGGGCGTACGAATGCCCCTGGAACGGATCGACGGCGTGGCCCAGGTGAGAACCCAAGGGCTGGAAGAAAAAGAGATTCTGATCGAGCTGGACCGCGAGCGCACCGAGGCGGCGGGCCTGAACATTTACGCCATCGCCCAGGATCTGGCCGGCGACAATTTCAGTCTGGCGAGCGGCAGCGTGTTCACCGGCGGCAAGAAACTCCTGCTGCGCTCCGTCGCCCGCTACCCGGACCTCGACACCGTGCGCGAGCGCTCGGTGGCGCCTTCGGTGCGGGTGGAGGACATCGCCCGGGTAGCCTACGAGGAGCCGGACAAGAAGTATCGGGTGCGGGTCAACGGCCGGCCGGCGGTGGCCCTGGAAGTGATGAAGGAAGGCGAGGCGAATACCCTGGAGGTCTCCCAACAGGTTCATCGGGTAGTGGAAGAGCTGCAGGCGGACCCGCGCCTGTCGGGCATCGAGATGACCGTCTTCTTCGATCAGGGCTCGGTGATTCTCGAATCCCTGAGCACCCTTTTGGACAGCGGCAGGATCGGCGCGATCTTCGCCATCGGCGTGCTGTTCTTCTTCCTGCGGCGCGGCCGCATGACCCTCATCATCACCCTGTCGATTCCGCTCTCCATGCTGATCGCGCTGACGGTGATGTTCTTCGCCGGCGAGAGCCTCAACATCCTGTCGCTCCTCGGCCTGATGATCTGTGTCGGCCTACTGGTGGACAACGCCGTGGTGGTAGCGGAGAACATCTACCGGGTGCACAAAGAGGGCGCCGGACGCCGCGAGGCCTGCATCCGCGGCGCCGGCGAAATCGCCCTCGCCGTGACCATGGCGACGCTGACCACGGTCATCGTCTTCCTGCCGGTATCGCTGGTCGAGGGGCAGGCGCAGTTCTTCCTCCTGCGCATGGCCATTCCGGTCTCCGTATCGCTTCTCGCTTCGCTCTTCGTGGCGCTGGTGTTCATACCGCTTTCGGTCTACCTCACCCTGCCGGCCCGCGGCGCCGAGGCCACCGGCTGGCGCCATCGCCTGCATCGCCGGGTCAACGCCGCCCTCACCAAGAGCTACAACAGCACCTTCGAGCGGGTCAACGGCGCCTACGGACGACTGCTCCAGTTCTTCCTCGGAAGGCGACTCGAACTGGTCATGAGCATCGTGCTGGTGGCGGTGGTTTCGGGCATCGCGATGAACGCCCGGGAACTCAAGGTGGTGGAACAAGACGAAAACGAGAGCCCGGGGATCGAGGTCGACATCGAGCTGCCCCAAACCTACTCCTTCGAGGAAACCCAGCGCTACTTCCTGGAAGTGGAAAAGGTGATGGAAGCCAACAAGGAAAAGTGGGGGCTCGACGGCCACTTCTTCTTCCACCGCACCAACTGGGGCGAGATCGAGGCCTGGTTCCCGCGCGAAGGGGAGCGGCCGATGACCCCGCGGCAGGTCACCGAAGCGGTGCTCGCAGCCCTGCCGGAGGCCGCCGGCGTACAGTTTTACACCGGCTCCGAAGACGAGGGCGGCGACGACGACAAATCGATCTACCGGGTCACCTTGAACAGCGAGGACCCGGATCAACTGGAAGCCGTCACCGAGGATCTCGAAGACGTCTACGCCTCGGTGGAGGGCGTCCTCGGCATCAAGAAGCTGGCCGGCAACGACCGCCAGCCGAACGAGTTGTCCCTGGTGGTGGACCGAGACCGGGCGCAGCAGCAGCAGGTCAATCCGGAGGTAGTGGCCGGAGTGGTGGGCTACGCGCTGCGCGGCCAGTCGCTGCCGAAGTTCTACCAGGACGGCCGGGAAATCGAGGTGCGGGTACGGTTCGAGGAAGAAGACCGTGAGAGCTTGACCGAACTGGCCGGTTTCCAGGTGCCCACCGAAACCGGCACCTTCGTACCCCTGGCCTCCCTGACGGACGTCGAATCGTCCGCCGGTGCCAAGTCCATCTTCCGGCGCAGCAAGCGCATCGCCCGCACCATCACCCTGGAGCTAGAAGAGGGCAAGGAGGACGAAACCCGCGACCGCCTCGCGGCCCTCACCCGGCGGATCGATCTGCCGGAGGGAGTGACCTTCGGCAGCAGCCGCCGACAGAACTCGACCAACGAAGAGGCCCAGGCGATGGCCTTCGCAGCCCTGATGTCGGTGCTTTTCATCTACCTTCTGATGGGCTTCTTGTTCGAGAGTTTCATCCTGCCATTATCGATCGTCTTCACCATTCCCCTGGCGGGCATCGGGGTGATCTGGGCCCACGTGCTGGCCAACCGGGACATCGACTTCCTCGGCATGGTGGGAGGAGTGCTGTTGATCGGAGTGGTGGTCAACAACGGCATCGTGCTGATCGACTACATCAACCGACTTCGGCGTCAAGGCATCGAGCGGGCGGAGGCCATCCTGTTGGCTTCGAGCCGCCGCTTCCGGCCGATCATGATGACCGCCCTCACCACCATCTTCGGCATGATCCCGCTGACCCTCGGCCAGCCGTCGACCATCGGCATGTCCTACAAGAGCTTCGGCTTCACCTTGATCGGCGGCTTGACCACCGCGACGCTATTGACCCTGCTGGTGGTGCCGGTGCTCTACACCCTGTTCGATGACGCTCGAAGGGTCTTCGACACCCTCGTACGACGGGTGTTTCGTGGGACTCCGGAAAACGAAGTCTTCGTCGATCCCGTCATCTAGCAGGTAGCTGAAAAAGGCCTTCGGCCCCTCATTTCAGCTGCCCTGCTAGCTTTCTTGGTCAGGGGGACTCAGCGTCCCCCTCGCCCGAAATGCATTGCATTTGCGGGCTCACCCCCATCTTCGGCGGCTCCTCGTCGGAGGCGCCCAGCCCTTCGGGCTCGGAGCGCCCGCTCAACACGAGGGGTTGCCTTCCACCTCCATCACCTCTTCGAGGTTACGATCCACCAGCGGTAGATCCGCCGGCAAGCTCCGGCGGAACCCTTTCCGGGCAAACAGCAGTTCGTCCCCCGGATAGGTCGGCACCAGGTATACCGGGAAACGCTCGAAGAGATAGGCATCGCTCACCTTGCGGCGTGCCTGCACCGCGGCCCGGTGCGCGGCGATGCGGTCGAGATGGCCGAGGATCCAGGTCTGTGCCCGCAGTTGAGCGACGGTGCGGTGGTCCGTCAGCACCGGGTGAGGGCCGCCGGCCAGGCGTGCTTTGAGGTGACGGGCGAAGGTGCGGGGCTTGAGCCAGATGGGCCGCCCGCGCTTGCGGCGAATCGGCAGCGCTTCGGATCTGGCCTCTGACTCCTCTTCGCCGTTGCCCGTATTGGCGATCATGCCGGCGTAGGGGTCCTGAGTGAGGATCTCGCCGCCAGGGTTGTTCTGCACCAGCAGGGTCTGGGTGCGGGAGGCCAGCGCCCACTGCACCGCCGGCATGACGCGCTGCCAGAGGCCGTCTTCGTAGTTCTTGTAGGCGGTGACGAAGGCGTTTCGCTCGAACAGGAAGCCGCGGTGATAAAGACCTAGCAGATCGCTGGTAGCGCTCGACCGATGGTGCACCACCGCGTCCGCCACGTAGCGCACCCGCTCACCGCCGGCCCACAGGCGCCAGCCGAGATCGACGTCCTCCAGATAGGCGAAATAGTCCTCGTCGAATCCACCGGCGGCGAGGAAGGATTCCTTGCGGATCAGCATGTTGCCGCCGCAGGCGAAGAACAGTTCCTCGCCGTCCGCCGGGTCGTCCACCGGCCGCAGGCGATCCAGCGGCCGCCGGAAGCCCATCTGAAAAGCGTGGCCGTCAAAGGTCATCACCCCGCGGGCGAAGTCGAGGCGCTCGCCCTCCCAGTCCAGAATTCGGCCGGAAACGGCGGCGATGTCCGGCGGCGAGCGGCGCAGTCCCTCCACCAGGGCGGCCAGCCAGTCCTGCCGTGGGCGAGTGTCGTTGTTCAAGAAGGCGACGGCGTCGCCCTCGGCCTGCCTCACCAACCGGTTGTTGCCGGCGCAGAATCCCAGGTTGTGACGACTCTCGACCAGCCGCAGCGGCAGGCGATCCACCGCCAGCCACTCCTTTCGCAGCCACTCGGCGGTGCCGTCGGAGGAACCGTTATCCAGCACGAGAACCTCCCACGGCACCCCCGGATCCCGCTGCCCGGCGAGGGCTTCGAGACAGGGACCGAGATGCTGTCGGCCGTTCCAGCTCAGAATGGCGACGGAGACCTTCAAGCGCCTTCCCCGCGCCACCAGCGCCCGAGGCGGCGGCGCAACCGGAAGGGCAAGCCGTCCGCCGGCGCCACCGTCTCCGGCCGAAAGGCAAAGGCTTCCTTCGTCTCGTCCCGCCGCGGCCGGCGGCAAAACTCCACCAACGGAGCCAGGGAGCGCGGCCAGGTGAAAGCCGCCACCAGCCGCCGGCGACCCTCCGCCGACGGCTCCCCAAGCATTCTCGTGGCGCCTCCCGACATTCGGGTGGCACCTGCCGACATTCGGGTGGTACCTGCTAGAGAAGTCTCTAAGTCGTTGATTTTGTTGGCCTCTGACATTCGGGTGGCACCTTCCAGGGTGGCCTCTGACATTCGGGTGGCACCTTCCAGGGCGGCCTCTGACATTCGGGTGGCACCTTCCAGGGCGGTGCGAAGGACGTTCGCGTCGCCGGGGGGGACGACGCGGCCGGCCTGGTGCTCGGTCAGCAGACGGCCGATGGTGCCGCCGGCGGTGGCGATCACCGGACAGCCGACGGCTAAGGCTTCGAGGTAGCGGGTGCGCAGCGAGAGGCGGGTTTCAAGGCTCGGCCGATGCGGCGCCACCAGCAGGTCGACGTCACGCAGCAGATCCCAGCGGCGCTCCGCCGGCACCCAGTCGAGAGCCCGTACCCGCTCCCCCCACCAGCCGCGCTCACGGCATTTGGCTTCGACCTCGGACATCAAGGCCTGGGGGGTGGAGTCGGCGTTGGGGTTGCGGATGAAGTAGAGCACCCAGTCGGCCTCCATTCCTTCGAGCGCTGCGAGGAGCACCCACGGGTCGTACCAGTCGTAGAGGCCGCCGAAGAGGATACGGAACGGGGCCGGTCCGGAGGCTCTCTCCGGCAACCAGGGGCGATGCGGCGGCAGCTCGTCCGGCAGGCCGAAAGGGACCGGAGCGATCAACCCGGCGAGATCCGGATCGTCCGCCATGCGGTGCGGGTTGATTCGCCCCAAGGCCGACAGGAACCCACAGTAGAAGGTTTTCTGCTCTTCCGACGAGCACAGGAAGAAATCGCCGCGGGACATCTGGAGCACCCAGGTGGCGTGGTCGTTCTTGTACGGGTCGAGGCCCAAGGATTCGACGTAGTGCAGGTTCTCCACCAGCCACGGATCGTAGAGGTCGATGGCCGTCGGCAACTCCGGGCATTCGAGCAGCAGATGATTGGCGAGCTGGCCCTGGGCCACGGCGCCGTCGCAGTCCGCCAGGAGATCGCCGAACCCACCTGCCGCACAGGAGCGCACCGGTACCTCGGCCGCGGCTTCCGCCATCTCCTCCACCGTTGCCGGCGACACCAAGACGACCTCGACCTCGCCACCGGAGAGTTTCGGCAGCCGCCGCGCCATCTCCAGGTAGCGGATGCCGATGCCGGCCATGCGCGGCCGGATGGGCTCGCTCGAAAGAAAGGCGATACGGGTCATGAAGCGGTGAGGGTCCGGTTATCGGCGGAAGCGCTGGTAGAGGCGCCAGGCGCGGGTAGATTCCATGTCACGGATGATTCCCTCGAGGCGCGCGATCTCGGCGTAGGTGCGGCCGAGGTGTTCGGTCTGATCCTCGGTTACGGCGCGCAGCGCTCGTTCCTCGTCATACAGGCGGCGAAGATCCTCCGATAGGCGCTCGTGCTCGGCGCGCAGCACCTCGACTTCACCGTTCAAGGCGTGAAAGCGTTCGGCCCATTGGCGGTGGCGCCGGCGTTCTTCACCGGCGGCACGGCGACTCGACGCCGCTTCCTCGGTGGCCTCCACCGCTTCCCGGCGCAGGTCGTCGACCACCGCCGCCAGACGTTCCGGGGTGAGGCGGTCGGCGTGCTCGGCGAGCACCCGGGCTTTCATGGTGAGGAAGTCGGCGCGGCGGCGCGGCGATTCGCCGAGCACGTGGTGCCCGGCACCTCGGAAGTGGCGGTACTCGCAGGTCACCCGCGCCCGGTGGTGGAAGGGCGTCACCGCCGCCAAGCGGATCAAGAACTCCCAGTCCTCGAAGAAGGGCAGCGACGGATCGAAGGCGCCGCCGTCCTTGAGCGACAGCTCGTCGCACAGCGCCCGCTCGATCAACAGGGTGTGAAAAGGGATGTAGTTGTCGACCACCAGGCGATCCGGATCGAAGTCGCGGCTGTAGGGTAGCCGCCGCTCGACGCAGCGCCAGCCCCCGGTGCCGCCGCCGGAGTTCTCTCCCGGCTCTCCCGGCTCCGCCGGATCCAGCTCGTAGACGCCCACCGCCGCGTCCGTGTAGGCCACCCGCACCTCCGCCGCCGACACCATCGCCACCAGTGTGGCGTAGTGCTCCGGCGCCACCAGATCATCGTCGTCGAGGAAGGCGACATAGTCGCCATCGGCCGCCGCCACCCCGGCGTTGGCCGCCGCCGCCCGGCCGCGGTTGCGCCCCAAATCGATCCGCTCCACGGCAAAGGGAAAGTTCGCCGGCACTTCCGGCGCCGCGCCACCGTCGTTGACCAGCACCAGCCGCAGATTGCGATAGGTGCTGTCGGCCAAACTCGCGAGCGCCTCGGCCAGCAGCTCCGGCCGATCCTTGGTGCGGACGATCACCGACACCGCCGGTCCTTCGGTCACCGCCTTGCGGCTTCTGTCGGCGCCCAAGTGGGCCAGGAGCTGCGCCGGACTGCGACTGACGAAGTCTTCTAGGGCCAGCCGCCGGTAGCCTTCCGCCGCCTCCACTTCAGGCGACAGACTGAGGGTGCGGTAGCGACGCAGCCCGAGGGAGGCCCGCCAGTAGCCGTGGCGCTCCTGCTGGCTGCCGTAGCTCTCCATCAGTTCCGCCAGCTTCGGCACTTCGGAGGTGACGTCCAGCAACAGGTCCGGATGGGCCGGCCGGTTGATTTCATAAACCAGGATCTCGACCTCCCGCAGCGCTTCGGCCAGGGGATCGTCACCGCCGCGCAACCCACCGAGGAGCCGATGGAGCGCCCCAAAAGCGGCTCGGTGGTCGGCGGAGCCTTCGAGGGGGGAGGGCACCAGAACGGCTTCCGGCGTTCGCTCTTTGAGCACCGCGCCGATGCCGTCCGCCGCTTCGGCGAGATGGAAGGACAGCTTGCCGTCCGGCAGATCGAGAAATCCGAGGGTCGTGCCCATCGCCTCGGCCACCGCTTCGGCCTCCTGCCGCCGGCGCTCGCCATAGGCCTCGCGGTCGGCGATTTCCTCCACGCCGCCGCCACCGTCGGTCAAGAACAGCACCCGCACCGCCGCGCCCGCCGCCAAGCGCTGCAAGAGGAGGCCACCGCAGCCGAGCACTTCGTCGTCAAAGTGCGGCGCCAGCACCAGCAGATCGCCGGCGGTGACCTTTCCGGAAGCCCCGGGCAATGGCGGATGGGGATGGCTCATCTTCGACTCAAGGGTCCTTTCTCGCTCACTGGCGGGTAGCTGAGAAAGGCCTTCGGCCTATCATTTCAGCACCCTGCTAGAGGTAGCCTAGCGCCTTCAGGCGCTCACGGGTTTCGTCCGACTCCTTCGGCGCGGCGGCGACCTCCCTCTCCGGTGCTTTCCACAGGGCGAGACGCGCCTCTTCCGGTACCGGCCACCAAACGCCTTCGGCGGCGCTCGTGGCACCGCCGGGCCGCCACGGCACACCGGCGGCGAAGACGCCCTTCGAGCTCCTGTCCCCGAGGCTCACCGAGAGCACTTCCGCGATGCCGCTGAGGCGCACCCCGCGGCTGCCCAGCGGACCCGCGGCGAGCTCGAGGATCAGCCGGTCGCCGCTCGCTTCATTACGCTCCACGCGAACCCGGTCGTCGGGTCCGAGGAAATGGCCCTGCCAGATGATCTCGCCGTCGGCTTCCGCCTCCACTTCCAGCACTGCCTGCAGGGCTTCGCCGTCGGCCGCCGGTCCGCTCACCAGCCACCAGCCGCCGCCCCCCCCACTCTGGCGCCCGAGCTGCCGGTCTACGGCGGTGATCAGGGGTGCGGCTTCGGCCGGGCGGGCGGCGCTCAGATCGCGCTGTTCTCCGGGATCCGCCCCTAAATCATAAAGCTCGGTGCGTTCCAGGCGCTCCACATCCTTCTTCCACAGAAGGTCCTGCAGCTCGTCTACCGCCTCGAAGGGTTTGGCGCGGTCGAAGCGCACCAGCTTCTGGCCGTCCGCCATCACCGCCGCCCGCACCGGTCCGCTGGAGTGGTTCTGAGCATAGGCCACGCGGCGCGGCAGGGGCTCCTCGCCGGCAAGGGCCGGCAGCAGATCGATGCCGTCGGCATCGGCGGCGACCTCGCCGCCGGCCGCCGCCAGCAGGGTCGGCATCAGATCGACGAGCTGCGCGTTGCCGACCAACCGCTCCCCGGCGGCGACCCGACCATCCCACCGCACGATCAGCGGCACCCGGATCTGATGCTGGTAGAGGGACTGGCCGTGCTTCCAGCCGCCGTGGTCGTACAGCTCCTCACCGTGGTCCGAGGTCAAGACGATCAGCGTTTCGCTCAGCACCGCCGGGTCGAGGGTGTCGATCAACCGTCCCACCGCCCGGTCGACATAGGCGATTTCGCTGTCGTACAGAGCCGTCAGGTGAGCGACATCGTCCTCGGGATTCTCGAGCGGCAACTTGCCGGTGTAGATGCCGTGCACCCACTTGCCGGAGGCGGAGCCCCGATAGTCCGGATACCAGGGAGAGCGACCGTCCACCAGATCCGGATTGTCGTAGGGATCGTGCGGATCGAGGAAGTGGGCGTAGACGAAGAACGGCCTCTCCCGCTGGTAGGCCTTGAGCCACGGCACTGCCCGGTCGGCAACGTCCTCGGCGTGCAGCAACATCGAATCGTTAACCGGCGGAGGGGTGTAGAAGGTCTCGAATCCGCGACCGAAGCCGTTGCCCTCGTGAACGGTGGGATTCGCGACGAAGGCCGCCGTGCGATAGCCCAGCTTAGCCAGGCCTTCGGCCAAGGAAGGAACCGTCTCGGGAATCCCGAACGAAGCCATCGACTCGCCGAGGATCTCCCCCGGGTAGCGGCCGGTCATGAAGGAAGCGACCGACGGCAACGTCCAGGGCGCCTGAGCATAGGCCGTCTCCACCACGGTGCCGGGCTTCGCTAGCACTTGATCGATGCTCGGCGCCGTATCGCGATGGTAGCCGTAGCTGGTGAGGTGATCGGCGCGCAGGGTGTCGATGACGATCAGCAGAATGTTTGGTGGGGCGTCCTCCGCCCCCCTCTCGCCGGCCCCTCCGCGGCGGCTCGCAAGAACCAGGGGAGACCAGGCGAAGGACACCGCTCCTGATTCCGTAGCACTGGCCTTGTGCCGCGCTTCGATCGTGGCCGTCAGCGTCACTTCGCGGCCACCGTAACGGGAGAGATCCACCTCCATATCCAGCCAGCGAGGTTTGTTCCAATGGGCCTGGTCGAGGATTTCCAGTTCGTCTCCCCGTTCCACCCGGATCCGCAACTCGAAACTCTCCATCGCGCTCCAGAACTCCGGCAGTGCCTGAACCCCGAAGAGCAAGTGCCCGTCCCGTGGGATCCGCCCCTGCCAGGTCCAACCGCCAGAGCTCGCCACCGCCCGGCGCCGTTCCTGACCGACGGTGACGGAACGAAACTCAACGGCCGAATCGAATTCCGGCGCGCCGTCGGGCAAGGCTTCCACGCCTCCGGAGAGAGGCAGGCGGAAGGCATCGGGCGCCACTCCTCCACAGCCGAGGGCAAGCGCGGCGACCTTGAGAAGGCCCACCGCCGTAATTCCGCGGAGCCATCGGCTCAACGGTCGCCAAGATACTCGTTCACTTCCCGCGACCGAGTCCGAAGGTCGAGGCGGCAGTAAAGCTGTCGAGGACAGGGGTGAAGGAAGAAAATCGCACTTTTTCGCCTGAGGGCGTCCAGCCCCCCTGAAACGAACAGCAGGCTGCTGGAGAGGTCGCGAAGCGGGCCGCTCAAGCAGCCTGCTACACCGCATCGTGATCGCCCATCGCGTAGTAGAAATCCTCATCGGGTCGGGGAGTGCGGCCGGTGTCCGGGTCGGGTCGACCGCGCCAGCTCACCAAGGTGGTTTCCCGCGGCAGGAGTTCGAGACCCAGCCGTTCGAAGAGCCGGTTCTGGGACTCGTGGGGAGCCGGCCAAAAGCGCCAGCGCTCGAGGCCGGCGGCGCCTAGATCGACGGCCACGGCCTTGAGCGCATGGTACCAATCGCCGGCCTCCGGCAACCACAATTCCGCTCCCCAGGCCTCGCGCTCGACAAAGGCGAAAACCGCCATTCCCGAATCTCCGCCGGGTTCCGACAGGCGGTAGAAGCGGTAATAGCGATAGGGCCGGGCATGGTAACGCCAGTTCAAGAAGGCCGCCGAGCGCTCGATGCCCCACACGCCGCAGCTCCGCCAGATCTCGCCGGAATCCGCCGGGGCGCTCTCCGCCGCCTCCGCCCAGTGGCCGGCCGCCGCGCCGGCCGGCGGCAGCTTCCCTGCCAGCGGCACGATCTCTTTGAGCAGCAGGTAGTTGAGCACCTTGCGGCCGAGGCGAAAGTGACGTCGGTTCGGAATGCCGATCATCCACGGGAAGTCGTCCGGCGCCGGCAGCGGCGCGAGAACGTGGCGCACCAGGTCGACCATCGGCGGCCTCAGGCCCAGGCCCCGGGTACTGCCGGCGATATCGAGCAGGTTCCACAATGTGCCCCGCGCCTGGCGCCCAACCGCCGGGAAGCCCAACAGGCCGGCATGGGCGGTGACCCGGCCGCCGCCGTCCACCGCCACCCAGCTCTGCGACCGCCCCGGAAGCTGCTCGTACTTCCAGCGCCAGGTGACTTCGTTGAAGCCGGCGGCGAAGCGTTCCCGGAAGAGGCGGTCGATGCCCGGTAGGTCCGAGGGCTCAGTGGGGCGGATGTCGATCACTTTGCCCTCCTCCCCAAGGCTCGCCACAGCAAACCGCAAGAGATCAGCAGGGCGAAGGCACTCAGGGCAACGCCCGCCCCAAATCCCGGCGGCCGGTACACCCACTCCAATCGACCTTCGCCGGGGCCGACAACCGCCCCCAACAGGATCTTCGCCACGGACTCCATTTCGGGGCGCGGGCCGGAGTGTCCAGTGAGCCGCCAGCCGGCGGCGGCGGTTTCCGCAACCACCACCGTGGCGGCGGTGGGAGTGGACCAATCGATCAGCCAGCGGCCCGGTTCGGAAGACACCACGGAGAGAGACCGATCACTGCCATCGGAAGTCGCCCACCGCACCGTGGAGGGCACTGCCGGACGCTCGAGGATTCGCCCGTCGGCACCGTCGTAGGCAACCGACCAATCGGCGGCGGGAGCAGCGGTGCCGGGTGGCGTCATCACCCAACGCACCGCGAGGAGATCGAGGGCCTCCGCGTCCCAGCGGGCGATGGGGTCGAAGTAGGTCGGGCTCCGCACGCCAAAGTGTTGCACGGAAAAGTCCTGATACGAGGCAAGCTTCAGGGTGTCGTCGCCACGAATGTCGGACAGGCGGTAGACCGTCGCGGCATTGGGGTGGAGGGTACGACCGGAGGCGGCGATTCGACCCTCGGAAGACCTCGCCGTCAGAAACTCGACCGCCGGTGTGAGTGGAAAAAAGTCGCTGCGGGAGAGGGCCGGCATCAGACTGCCGTGGGCAACGAGCAGGTCGACGGCAAACAGCAGCGCCACGGTCCACCCCAGGAAACGTCCGCGGGCGGTGCGAAAGGAACGCGGGAGGGCCACCAACAGAAGCACTACCGCCACCACCCCGGCGGCCCACAGACCCTGGCTTCGATGCAATTCATGCTGCCGCCAGGCATCGAAGTGCAGCGCCACAGCGCAGGCCGTCAGGCCCAGGGTCAGCGCGGCACCGACGTACAAACTTCGGCGGCCGCGACCAGCCAGCCACGCTTCGAGGCCGGCGCCGGCAGCCAGCGCCAGGGCCAGGTCGACACCGAAGAGCAATCGATGCTGGACCACCTTGCCCACCACCGGCAAGGCCTGGAGGACCTGCCGGACGACGGGCCAGTGGTACGCGCCGGCCAGGCACAGAAGCAGCAGCGCACAGATGGCGATCCAGGGCCGCCGGTCCGTCGGTATGGCTTCGGACTTGTGGCGTTTCCAGCGGTCGGCCAGGCCGACGGCCGCCAGAGCGATCGCACCGGCGCCGGCGTAGACGCTAGTCGCGAGGTAGTTGTAGGGGCCCCACCAGGTGCCGGCGGCCGGGTCGCCGTAGAGCCCCGGCAGTACCAGTCGCAGCGGCTGCACCAGCAGCCGGCCGAGGGGCTGTTGGAAGGCCGGAGTCACCGCCTGCCAGCGGCTGCTCTCTTGCACAAACAGGGCGAGGGGCACGAGTTGCACCGCCGCCAGGGCGCCGCCCAGGCCCCAGCCGGCGAGACAACGCGCCCAGCCGCGCCAGCCATCCGCACCGCGCACGGCGAGATAGACGACGGAAAGGAGTGCCGTGTGGAGCACGGTGCCCGGATGCCCTCCCAGGCTTTGCAGGCACACCGCCGCCGCCAGGCCGGCGACGGTTCGCAGGGAGTGTTTCGAGCCCGCCGCGGGTCGGGCCACCCATTCCACCGCTAGTAGTACCCAAGGCACCAAGACCAGGGCATTTCCCATCGGAAACTGCAGGAACCCCACCGGCATGCCCGAGAGCGGAAAGATCAGGCCGGCGAGCAAAGCTCCACGGGACGCGACCCCGAGCTTGCGCGCCAGCGCCCAAGCCCCCATCCCCGCGATCAGGAAGCGCAGCCACGGCAACAGCACCCAACCGAGGGAGAGCGGCAGGACGGCAAAGAGCAGATGGAGCGGAAAGAGCGGCGCCGACTGGCCGTTGGCCCAGAAGGGTGAGCCGGCATATTGGTGGGGATTCCAGAAGGGCAGCCGACCGGCCCGCAGCTCACCGCGCGCAAACAGCAACCAAGGCTGGATCTGGTACACCACATCGCGCTGCACGGGCTGGCCGGCGGCGGCGGAGACCTCGCTCTGCCAGGGGGCCTGCTCAGCCAGCAAGGCCGCCGGGCTGGGCATGCCGTCCGGAATCCGCAGGACCGGCAGCAACAGCGCGATGCCGGCCAATCCTATGGCCGCCCAGGTGACGGCCCACGATGGACTGACCCATCGGCGGGGGCCGCCGCGCCACCGCTCCGGCAGCACCAACGGCGCGACGGTGAGCAGAAGAAGCACCGGCAATGCGGGATGGATGGTCATGGACTTCTTCGGACCTGGGACAGCGATTCAACCAACGTCGGTTCCCGGCAACGTTCTAGACTACCCGCGATGGCGCCAGCGCATGCGTAGGATGTCCCGCAACATACGCGCGGAGTCGAAGATAGGATCCACCCGGGAATCCTCGGAGTTGGCCCAGCGCACACCGACTTCCGCGATCCGATAGCCACGTCGCCGAGCGAGCCATACCAGCTCCACGTCAAAGGCGAAACCGTCGGTCTTGAGGTCGGCGAAGAGCTCTCGCGCCACCTTGCCCTTGAGCAGCTTGAAACCGCACTGCGTGTCGCGAAAGCCACCCACCCCGAAGACGCGTACGAACAGGTTGAAGGTCTTGCCCATCAACTCGCGGTAGAGGGGTTGGCGGACGGCGACGTCCGAGCCGACGACGGCTCGGCTGCCCATCGCCAAGTCGACCCCTCGGTCGAGGGCCGGTTCCAGGCGTTCCAGATCCTCGATCGGCGTCGACAGGTCCGCATCACAAAGCAGCACCCGAGCGCCGAGACTCTCCTCCACTCCGCGCCGCAGGGCAGCCCCCTTGCCGGCGTTCGCCGGCTGCCGCAAAACCCGCACGCCGGACTGCCCCGTGGCGACTTCGGCGGTGGCGTCTTCGCTACCGTCGTCGACCACCAAAATCTCCCAACTACCGGCTCGCCCGGACAGATACTCCACCACCCGGTCGAGGGTGGGGACCAGGCGTTCGGCCTCGTTGTAGGCCGGAATGACCACGGACAAAAGGGCAGACATCACGGCATTCTATGCGCTGCCCGGCGACCGCGAGAGCCACGCGCCGGCCACCGTGTTGTCAGCCGTGGCCACGGCCGTGATCACCAGATCCATCGGCTCCGGACAGGCGCGGTGAAGGGCACTCAGCGGTTCGAAAGGCGCCTCCGAGGACCGCAGTCCGCCCGCCGGCATGCCGAGGGGAGCTGGCGAGGCGAGCCACCAGGCATCCCCCACTTCGCGCTGCCGCAAGGCGGGCAGTTCGGCCAACGCGAAGGGCACCGAACCGAAGCGCCAGCGGGCCGCCCGACGACCCAAAGGACCACGACGCTCGAAGTAGCGCTGCCGGGACCTGGCGTAGATCTCGCCAGACTCTGCCGGTGCCGCCGCGTGCCCCCAGCGGTGCTCGACGCGGGCCCCCGGGGCGATCCTCACGGTGTACCCGGCCCGCGACGCCCGGTCGATCCAGTCCGTCTCCTCGAAATAGAGAAAGAAGTCTTCATCCCAGGGGCCGATCGCCCGCGCCGTCTCCGGGCGGCAAGCGATGAGGGCGCCGGAGAGCTGCGGCACGGCCACCGGCCCTTCGGCCTCCCAGACCCGACGGCAGCGGGCAACTTCCCGGCGTAGCGCTCGAAACCAAGCGCTGGGACTCTTGCCGGCGCGCGCTTTGCGACGCTCCGCCAGCACCGTTTGGGGTTCCGCCGGGGCGAAGCTAAAGCCGGACAGCTCGAACTGCGGTCCCACCAGATCCGCGCCGTCGCCGAGGGCCGCCAGCAGCGCGCCGACGGAACCCTCCAGGAATCGCAGGTCCGGATTGGCGAGGAACAGCACCTCGCCGGTGGCGCGCTCGATGCCGGCGTTGAGGCCCGCCGCGTAGCCGCGATTGGGCCGGGCGACGAGCACATCTGGCCGTGCGACTCCCAGGCGATCGTGCTCCGCCGGGTTTTCGGAATGGTCGACCACCACCACTTCCGCCGTGGCGCCGGCCGCTAGCGTCTCGGCTCGGAAGGACTCGACCGCCACCGGTAGCTCCGCCGCAGAGCGAAAGGCCACGGCGACGAGGGACACTTTCAAGGATCGGCCTTCGGCGGCGTCGCGCGAGAAGGAACCTCGCTATGCCAGCGGCCCGATGCGATCCACTCCAGGGTCGCCTCGGCGCCATCGGCGGCGCGTTCCTCGGAGTAGAGCCGGGCGACTTCGAGACCGGCCCGGCGGCCACGCCGCCAGTTCTCGGGATGGGCGAGCAAATTGCGCGCGGCGGCGGAGAAGGCTGCCGCATCGCGCGCCGGCACCAACTCCGCAGCGGCCCCGGCATAGCCCCGGAAGCAGTCGATATCCGAAGCGACCACCGGCACTCCGGAGGCCATCGCTTCGAGCACCGGCAGGCCGAAGCCTTCCGCCTCCCAGGAGGGTGCCAGCAGCAGATCACAGCCGCGAACGATAGCCGGCACCTGCGATGGCGCCACCCCGCACCATTCCTCGTCGGGCGGCAGAAGGGCTCGTTCCTCCGGCGGCAAGGGCCACTGGGAGAGGCGCACGAGACGGCAGGGGAAACCCTCGGAACGCAGCCGCAGCACCGCTTGGAGGGCGGTGCGCACTCCTTTCCAGTCGATCTCCCAGGGGGACATCACCAGAATGCGCGGCGGGTTGCCGGGGTGAAACTCCGGGCGCGGTGCCCAGGTCGATTCGAGGGGCTGCGGCACCGATTGGGCCGGACGGTCGAATTGCCGACGCAGCAGCTCCGCTAAATGTTCGGAGACGACCATCGCCGGCAGCGGCTGAGCATAGGCCCGGCGGATCGCCGAGTGCTCGGCGACGTTGTGGCTGTAGAGGGCCTCGAAGCCCTGGCAGTAGTGCGCCGCTTGGCCAGAGCCAGCGGCTTTCACCGCCGGTTCGAGGGTGGTCCAGTAGGTGCCGACGGTGACGTCCGCCGGCGGGCACGCTGCCGGTGCGAGATCCGGCAGGCTCAAGAAGTCGGCTTCGAGGTCGTACCAGTCCGGTGGGCTGCCGCGGCTGATGACGGTGACCCGATGTCCGCGGCGGGTCAGCAGATCCGCCTGCCGCAGCACCACCTTGACCCCGCCGAAGAGGGGTACGTCATCGAGCAGATAGTTGACCGCGAGATGCGATGACGTCACCGGGCGAGATCACCGAACAAGGGAGTAGCGGCAGTCGCGGCAGATGAAGTCCCGAGGCGCCTTCTCCAGGCCGTACACCCGGCGCCGGGCCTGAGCCATCGGCTCGCCGGTGAGCACCTCGATCACCGAACTCTCGTTGAGGTCGCCGACGATGTGGGTTTCGTCGTAGTCCTGGCAGCACAGGATGCACTTTGCGTGAGGCGTGATGTGGAGGTGTTGCAGAGGCCGCGACCCGACGTAGTCGCAGCCGCACAGGTTCTTCTCGGCGCTCGGTCCGGTCATGCCGATAGTCAGGTAGCCGGCCCGGTCGTTGACCACGAAGTGTTTGACCTCGAATCGGCTGCCGGCGAAGCGCTCGGAAAGGTCTTCGAAGTCCTTCTGATGCACCTCGTCGCCGGTGCCCAGCACCACGATGTCCATTTGTTCCGCCAGCGGTTTATCCTTGACGTAGTCGAGGTTCTTGAGCACCTTGCCGAGGTGGTCGGCACCGCGGTCCTTCTTGTAGCGCTCGCGGTCGAGGGTGGAAATATTGATCGACAAGAAGCGCAGGCCGCCGATCGAAAGCAATTGATCGACGCGAACCGGGGTCAGGCCGCTGCCGTTGGTAAGGGTCGCCGGCGGCAGGCCCACGGCGCGGATCATCCCGACCTGATCGACGAAGCGACGGTCCGCCGTCGGTTCGTTGTAGCTGATCATAAAGACCGCTTCGATGGTCTCTTTGAACGCCGAGAGCTCGCCGAGGATCCGCTGGTAGAGTTCCGTCGGCATAAAGTGCGCCTCGCGGGGATCTACCGAAACGGGGCAAAAGTAGCAGGACTGGTTGCACACTGTATGTGCTTCGAGGGAAACGTACTTGAGCAGGAATCGCTTGGACAGATCCTCCCCTTCGGCGATTAGCCAGCCGCCGGAAGACAGGGCCAACCGCTCTTCGAGCTTCAAATCCGCCGCCGTCCGCTCTCCCCGCAGGATCGACCACAGGGCATCGAAGGCCGGCATGCCCGCTTCGAGCAGGCGATCCGTCAGCGGATTGTAGACCTTCTCGGGACCGATGTGGAGGTACGGGTTGCGGATCAGCGGCCGCACCGGCGCGGTTCTCACACCGCCGCCGGCGATCTGCACCAAGGCAGCGGTCATCGGCGCGCCCCCACGGCCGCCGGAATCACCGGCGAGGTCTCCCAGTGATGGGCGATATCGACTAGGCCGAAGCGGTACTCCGGCGCTTCGACGGTGAACGCCGGCTTGACGAGCTTCTGGTCGTAAACATGTAAACCCAGCTCATCGAGCAGGAAAACATAGAGCATGAATTCACCCTTCACGAACGGAATCTCCGGCAGCCGGAGGATCGCTCGATACTCGTGCCGGCCGGAAAAGGCCGGTAAACCGTCGCCCAAGGTGCCGAGAGCGCAAACTTCGATACCGTCTCTCCGGTTGATGCCGATTCCCAGGTGGTACGCCCGGTCGGCTTCAGAAGATGCCCACTCCACCGCGATATCGAGAGCGTCGCCCAGCACCCGATGGCTCGAAGCTGGTTCCTTGCCGACGTCCGAGGAAGCGCCGGAGATCTCCACCGCGGTGATGCGGGCGGGACCCGGCCCTGCTGCATGCCGGGCCATCGGGGCAACCCCTTCCCCCTCTTCCTCGCTCGACGACGCGGCTTTGGCGACCAGATAGTTCTCGTACTCCCGAACTACCGAATCCACTGCACCGAGGGCCTCGACGCGCCCCTCCTTGAGCCATAGCGCCCGATTGCAGAAGGCGGTGACGTAGTACATGGCGTGGGAACAGAAAAGCAATGTTCCGCCACCCCCGACGAAGCTTTGCAGACGATCGATGCACTTCTTCTGGAAATAGCCGTCACCCACCGACAGGGCCTCGTCGATGATCAGAATCTCCGGCTCCACCTGAGTCGCGATGGAAAATCCCAAGCGCATGGCCATGCCCGTCGAGTAGGTCTTGACCGGCTGGTCGATGAACCCACCAAGCTCCGAAAAGGCGATGATGGTGTCCATCTTGTCGGCCACTTCCGCCTCCGAAAGGCCGAGCAGAGCAGCATTCAAGACGATGTTCTGGCGACCCGAAAACTCCGGATGGAAACCGCTGCCCAGTTCCAGAATCGATGCGATGCGGCCATTGACGCGGTAGCGACCGTGGGTCGGCGAAGTGATGCCGGCGAGGATCTTCAGCAGGGTGCTCTTGCCGGCGCCGTTCTCACCCACCAAGGCCAGACCTTCACCCCGGGCGAGCTGAAAGTCCACCCCCTCGAGAGCGAGGAATTCGCGATGCCGACGCCGGCGGGTCAGCGCTTCGCGCAGGCGCTCCCAAGGCGACGAAAAGACCCGGTAGCTTTTGGCGAGTCCTTCGGCGAGGACGACGGGTTCGTTGGCGAGCATGGCACGGACCTGCACGAGTTCGTTGTCCGGAGAGCTTCGTGGCGAGGCCACCGGGCGACGGAGGCCAAACCGCCCGTCGCCCAACGATTCAGTAGCGGCCCACCGGCGACACCGGCAGGCAGCCAACCGGACTCCTGCGGCCCGAAAGCTACGGGCCGTCGAAGGCGGTGGTGTCTGCCCCACCGCAGAAGTTGAAGGCCT
Source organism: Acidobacteriota bacterium (assembly GCA_039030395.1). Lineage (NCBI taxonomy): Bacteria > Pseudomonadati > Acidobacteriota > Acidobacteriota bacterium. Next base: position 104,558 of record JBCCEF010000004.1, on the reverse strand, counting down.
CGTTCTCGTACTCCCATTCCGCTCCGCTCACCGTATCGGTGATGCGGATGAAGTATTGCAGGTCGGACAGGCCGCCCCACAGCACCCAGAATCGGTTCTCCAGACTCACCGCGTCGATCATTTTGACGACCAGCTCGATGTTGTCCGGGCCGAAGAACCAGAAGTAGCCCGTTTCGTCGGTCCCGACGACCGGCATGCCATCACCGGCATCGTCTTCCACCCGCTGGTTGACCCAGTCCACTTCCACCGAGAAGCGACCGTCCAGCAGGCACAGGTTGGTACCCGTCGGAACGCAGGTGCCCGATGCCCCCGCCGCGATCACCGGAGTGACGGCCGAATCCGAAAAGCCTGGAACGCCGCCGCTGCTCTGAGCGAGTGGAGCGAAACGAATGGTCTCACTGACGCCATCGGGTTCATCCGGCAGAGCGCCGGTGTCCGCCTGGCCGCAAATGGTGCCTGGCAGATTGTGATACTCAACGGACTCCTCGGTTTCGGTGTCGGTCACCGTCAGCCAGTACTCCACGTCGCTCAGGCCGCCGTAGAACACCCAGAAGGCGCCGGTCGCCGAGCGGCCGTCGATCATCTTGATGATCAGCTCGACGTTGTTCGGCCCGAAGAACCAGAACATGCCCGTTTCGTCCGAAGCGAAGGGGAACACCTTGCCGGTACCTTCGTCGCCGTTTCGCTGATTGCGCCAACGCACCTCGAGGTCGAAGCGGCCGTCCAACAGGCACAGCGTATCGGAATCCTGGCTACAGGCTCCACTGCCACCGGTGCCGACGGGCACCGAGATGGTGGTGATGTCGGTGCACAGGTTGAAGGTGCAGGACGAGTCCGTGCGGCTCACCTCGAGCTGCACCGGGAAAGTACCGGCGTTCTCGAAAGTATGGGTCACCACCCGGCCATCGGCCGTGGAACCGTCGCCGAAGGTCCAGAAGTAATCCTCCGGGTTGCCGCCGGACGAGGCGGCGTTGAAGGTGACCTCCTGACCGGCAGCCGGATTGGCCGGGGTGAAGACAAACCTCGCCTGCAGGTCACCGCCGCCCCCGCCTCCGCCGCCACCACCGCCGCCTTCTTCCCGCACGATCACGGTATGGGTGTCGGCGGCGGAACCGCAACCGCTGTTGGTCACCCGCAGGGTCTTGGTACCGGCGGTCGCCCAGGAAACGGTGATCGACTCCGAGGTGCTCGAGCCGGAACCTCCACTGGTGGTCCAGGAGTAACCGGAAGCATTCGCCGTACAGTCGATCGCCGTGGCACGGAAGGTCAGTGAATCTCCGACATCGCCGGAGGTGGGCCCGGTGATCACGAGCCTTGGATTGGAGGTCGTGGGGGTCGTCACCTGGATCTCGGCGGCATGGGTGAAGCTGTCCATGCGTGAGCCGCGAACAATCTTCAGCACCGGGCGGTAGAAGCCCGGGGTGGTGTAGCGGTGCGTGCCGACCGGCGTTGGCGAGGTCTGATCGACGTCGCCATCGCCGTCCCAGTCGTACTGATACTGAGAAGGATCACCCAAGATGGTCGTATTGAAAGTGATGTTGTCGGTGGTCAAGAAGAAACACTGACCGAAGGGGCACACAGCCCGGAAACTGACAATCTCCAGCGGGCTGACGTCGTCGATGGTGACGTCGACGGACTGGCTGGTGAGCGGCGTCGTCTCGATGCAGTTGCGAATCTCGACGGACACCGAGTAAGTACCCTCGGTCTGGTAATCGTGCACCGGGTTGGGGCCGGTCACCGGATCGGAACTCCATACCGGTGGCGTACCGTCGCCGAAGTTCCAGCGCCACTCCGCCGCGCCCTGGCTCATCGCGTCGAAGGTCACCGTTCCGAAGTCGACGTTGAAAGTCGGCGGGCCGGTGAAGCCCAACTGCGGCGGCGTGGAAATCGCGACGTTGCCGCTCTGGGCGGTATCGCTTCCGTCGTTGTTCGATACCTGAAGACGGGCTCGGTAAGTGCCCGCCGCCGGCTGGTCCGTCGCCGTATCCCAGGTGGCCATCGTACCGTCAGTGCTGACCGACAGGGTGGCGTTGATGTCCGCCCCCTGCGCATCGAGCACGCTCCAGGAGTAGTTGAGCGGCGGCCGGCCGGTCACATTGTTGGCGGTAAAGGTCACGTCCTGACAAACCAGCGCGTTATTGACGTTGGCGGTAACGCTGCCGATATTCGGCTCCGCTTCGACGATGTTCACCGTCGCCGGATTGATCGTGGGATTGTCGTCGCAGGAACTGTTGGTAGCGCTCACCGACTTGGTGCCGGGGTTGGACCACTGCACCTGCACCGATGAATTGGTGGCGCTGCCGATGATCGTGCCGCCGCTGGTGTTCCACTGCCAGCCGCCGGGCGTGGGAGTACAGTTGGCGGCGGTGGCGCTGAAGCTCACCGTGTCTCCGACATAGCGCTCCTCGGCGCCGCTGCGCAGAACCGTGATGGTCGGATTCACCTCGCCGAGGCGGTGGATGTCGAAGATTGACGAGCCGGCGCGGTAGAAAAACTCTCCGGAGAATTTGCCAACCCGCGGCTCCAAGTGATTGCTCCCCTCTGGAGAACAAGCGTAGTACCAACTCCAGTAGCCGAGGGTGTCGCCCTCGACAACGGTGGTGGGCTGCCCAGAGTTGCCGGTGTTGGGATTCCCTCCAAGCACCTCTGCCGGACTGCTCGGATTCGACACGTCGAATAACCACTCCCCTTGCAGCACATCGATGTTGCTACCGGAACGCCGGCCGAAGTAGACGTAGGGGCGACCGTTGCTGCTGGAATAGGTGACCGTACCGACCGTCGACGCTCTGTAGCCGGTGATCGGAAAGCTGAAAAGCGGCTGCGATGGAAGACTGCACGGGCCGTTCCGGATACAACTCACATCATAGATTCGGCCCTCGTCCGGAAAACGGGTGGTCAACGCGAGGTAGTACTTTGTGTCCACCCGCCACATGGCCACACCGTGCACGCGCAGGTTGGTCAGGCCGGTCATCACCGAAGTCGCCTGAGCCGGATTCTCTGCATCCCAGATCTCGAATCCGCGGGCTGCAGGCTCGACACCTCCGCTAAACACCACGAAGTCGCCGGCGCCATCGACGTGACGCAGGGGATTCTCGCTCAGGTTTCTCACGTACACGTCCTGGCAGTTGCGGACGCTAAAATCAGGATCGATGCTCTCAAAGCAGGGCACGGTCGGTCCAACGGCGAGGGCCTGATCCAAATCGTAGACGTACAAACCGCCCCTGAAGGACCACGCGGCCATGAAGGCGTAGTTGGTGTTGCCAATCTTCGTGGCATAGACCTCGGCGCCCCTCTTCTCGTTGCCAGAGGTGCCACCGTCTTGGTAGGCCACTCGGGCACTGGTTTTGTTGCTGGTATCCCAGACGACAAGGCCCATGCCATCCCACCCGGTCATCGCAACGACGTCGTCGTTGCCGGTCGGGGCATCGACATCGTGCACCAGGAAGTAGTTGTGGGGATCGCGAAACAGGATCGGGAGCGTGCCGTTCCGGGAGACGTCAACTGAGGCCCGCTTATTGGGCTGCGCGGAGTTCGAATTGGCGTCCCAAACTTGCAAGCCCAAGTTGAATCCCGTAAAGATCCAGTCGTTCTCGATGTCGAGGGATTGCCAGATGGGCCTGGCGGCGGAGTAGCCGGCATTGCGATCGAAAAAGGTGGTGTCTCGAAGGTTGTTCCCGGAGACCGGAGGACCCAGAGCGTCGGCCGGTCGCAACCCGCTCCACAGCAGGCTGGGCGGCAGCGTCGAAGGCGTGTGGTCAGGAGTCCAACCGCAGGTCTGCGCGTTTGCACCGGGCGCACCCATGGTGGCAGCTAGGACAAATACGATTGCAACGCCGGTCAGCCAGTATGCGGCGGCGCGACGTTTTTGGGTCATGGGCAGCATGAGATGAACTCCTATTGGCTTCAAGCGATCGGCTTGAGCCAAGCATCGACTTTAGGAAGTCGAGAAATGTAACGGTGGCGTGCGTGCGGGAGCCTAGGAGGCTGACTCACCGCGAAGCCCCCCTCGACCATCGATGGAGAGGGTATGGAGGTCCGTGCGAGCGGGAAGTGCATTCGGGATCTCAACGTCGATCGACCCCTTCTCAGCTTGCGATTCCAGGAGAATCGCGTCTCGGCTCGGAGAATCTCTCCGGTCTGGCTCGGGCGCTCGAGAACGACGGAACCAGACCACAGAGATCGTCGGCTACTGCTAACCGCGAATCGACTTTCAAAAGATGATGAGAAGGTGGGCCCGGGAAAACCCGAGCCCACCTCGTCAATCATCTTACCTACTCACTCCAACGAATCAGTCGTCGCCGCCGACCGGCAGAGTGATGTCGGCGTCGGAGCAGGCGCTGGAGAGCGTGATCGCGTCGAAGCCGACGCTGTAACGACCCTCAGCACTCATTACCGCCGTCACCCAGGCCTGGGCGATCGGATTGACACCCGCACCAGCGACCGTGGTGTTCAGGTTGAGGTACAACCAGCCGAAGTCCGGGGTCGCGAAGTCAACCGCGCGCCGCTGAGCCTCCCACGGGCAAACCAGGATCTCTTCTTCCTCGTTTCCCGGAGAAATCCGGCTCTCGGGCACGAGTTCCGGATTCTCCTCTTCGTCGAAGATGACAACCTGAGTCTGGGCCAGCGGGAAGGGGTTGGGAACACCGCCGCAAGCGAACGGATTGATCTGAACCTTGGCGTCACGCCAGCAGATCAAGTCCGTACCGCCAGAGAAGACGCCGCCGTTGAGGTAGCGCACACCGAAGGTCGTCGACAGGGGCTCACGAGCGTCGGCCGCGGTGAAGGCCACGTAACGACCGTAGAAGGTGTAGTCACCAGGCGCAAATGCCTGCTGATTGGCCTCGATGTGGACCAGGGTCTCGCCCTGAGCGAAGTCGTTGGAGGGATCAACGTAGAAGTAGTCACCCCACAGGACGTTGTCGAAACCAGCGGTGTCGTCGAAGTATCCCGGCGTCGTCGGGAAGTCAACGGAGCACTCACGCACCAAATCAACGGTGATGTAACCACGTGCGATGTTGTCGCCGTGGTTCACGCCAGCGCAAGAGCCGCTGAAGCGGGCAACGGACTGACCGGTGTGAGCCTCTTCCAGCAACTGGACCAACGACGGCGGAATGTTACCCACCGGGAAACCACCGGTGCAGCTCGCCGGAACCGCGTGCGGATCCGAGAAAGCGCCACGGTTGCTGAGGCTGTCGTCCGGACCGGTCTGCGGCAGGGTGCCGTTGAAGATGTCGCGGACGTTGAAGGACTGGACATCGTAGCCGGTGAGGTACAGATCGAAGTCGATCGTCGGCACCGACAGGTCAGTCCAAAGCGTAACGTGGGCCAAAACGGGAGCGGCCGACGCGTTGTTGACGGAGAACAGCGTAGTAATGCCCGAATCACTGTCGAGGTCAACCTCGAAGTACGGGAGCAGCAGCGTCGCGGCCGGCACGTCATCGACGGTGCACAGCTCGGCGAACGCCGACCCGCCCAGAGCCAACAGGCTCACCAGGGCGAGACAGAGAACAGTCTTTTTCATGACAGACATCTCCTCAAATTTACGTTTCAGGTTCTAGTCCTACATCTTAGAGTCGGATTCGCCGTCCACCGGCCAGCGACATCGCTGACCTTATCTTGGGGTGTGGGCGAAGGGTGTCTTGTCGTGCCGAGTTGAGTACCATCACCTCCTATTAAAAGAATCTATTCCTGTCAACTCTATCGAGCTTTCGGTCAGTCGTCCACGGTCTGCTTCCCGTCGGGAAGCTCCATACCCTGTGCGCATCGGTTCACAACCTGCGCAGAGAGCGGCCGGGATCCACGCACTATAGAGGTCCAAAGTCAAGGTGTCAAGAAGTTTATGCATACCCTGACCGGCGCGAAGAGGACGCGGGGAAGAGAGCCCGGCGGGGCTTGACCGAGAATGGCTTGAAGATGTGCCGGCCGGCGGGTTCCGATTCGTGGGGTGGGGTTACTTGGCGGCGGAAGCGGGCTCCCAGTCCCAGGCGCGCATCAAGCCACGGGAGGGGCAACGGTCAGGAGCCGCGAAAGCGGAGGGTTCGCCAGCGAAAGCTTCGATGAACTCATCCCGACCGTCTCCATCGAGATCGGCCAAGGCGACGTGATATCCGCGACAATCACCGGGCGCCGCTGCGATCTCGGGCGACTCCTCGCGCACCAGACCGCCCGCTCCATCGCCCAAGAAAACATGGGTATCGCCATCGCGGGTCAAGGCAATCAAATCCGGTCCTCCGTCGCCATCCAGGTTGCCGGTGGCTATGGCGAAGACACTGTTGCGGCTCGCCTCCGCCATGAGGGTCCTACGCTCCCATTCGTTCACTTCACCACGCCCGTAGAGAATGTCCAGCCCCGACCACCACTCGTCACCGACCCGCAAGATGTAGGACAGCGCTAGATCCACTCTCCCGTCGGAGTCAAAGTCCTCGGCGGCCACGGAGCGAACATAGGATCCGGGGCGCACTCCCTCGAGGGCGACGATCTGCCACTTTCCGTCCGTCGAACCGAGGTTCAGAAGCTTCCGCTCACCGCGGGTGCTGGTGGAGGTCACAAAATCGATCCGCGCATCGCCGTTGAAATCCGCCACATCGATCGCATCGCCGAAGACCTGACCAAAATCCAGACCCTGGTCCAAGCGCTGCCAGGTTCCATCACCGTGGTTGAGGAAAATCGCCGTGCCAAAGGAGGAAGAGGCCGCCAACCCTGAAGGACTTCGCCCGTCGCTCTCCGGCCGCGGCCCCTCACCAAGGGCCAGGATGTCCACCTTTCCGTCACCGTTCCAATCGGCAGTCTCTATGGCACGTGAGGAAAATCCGCTGGCATCGTCTCCGCGTCCTGGGAACTGGATGTCGATGCCCTCGCTCCACAGCGAAAATCGGCCGTTGCCATCACCGACGGCCGCCACCACTCCCTGCACGTGGAGGCCGAAGGCGACATCCATCACGCCGTCGCCATTGAAATCCGCCGCCGCGGCGTCGCCATAGGACATCAAGCCGGAAGGAAACTTCGCATCGGACCAAATCTGCCAACTGCCGGCGCCGTCACCGAGAAAGATCACCGGTCCGATGCCACCGAACTTCCGCGGCGGCCCATGGAGAATGTCGAGGAAGCCGTCCCCGTTCATGTCCGCGACATCGAATCCGTTGCGCCACTGACCACGCTGGGGAAGACCGATTCCAAAGTCCGTGAAGGTCAACCGATCCTCGCTCTTCACCTCGACCTTCATCGAGTCGAGGGTGGCGGCGATGGCCTCCAGGTCGGGTTGCCCTCGCACCTTGCTGGGCATCGGCCGGTAGCTCTTGACCACTAGGGTTTCGGGCCGCTCCTCCGCCACCTCATAAAAGTCAAAGCCGTAGCGAACGGAGGTTTTGCTTTGGTCCGTCCAATACCACCTTTCGGCATCTTTCGGGATTTCCCGCAAGAAGTACTCCCTCTCGTTCTCATCCACCTTCCAAATTCCATCCGGCGGCTCGAAACGCTCCCGCTCCATCGCCTTGCGGCGAGCCGTGCCGCCCTCGACCCCGACACCGAAGCGGCGGATCAAGGCCTCTTCTTCTCCCTCCTCTTCCTCGGCGGCCGGTTCGGCAGCGGGTGCCGCTTCCGGAGCAGCGGCGGGCGGCGGGGCCGTCGCCCCCGTCTGTGGATTGGGAGCTTGGCTACAGGCGGACATCGCCAGAATGGCGCCCAGGGCGACCAGCAGCCAACGGAGCTTCAGGCATTGAAAAGACGGGGTCATAAATACGATCTCCTCGGGATTTCGGACGACAACCGGTGCGCCGATGAGGCGCGAACCAGCTTTCGAAGCAAAGGCCACGCCAAGGGCGCCGGGGGCGACCCCCTAGATTTCGTCGACGAAGGCATCTTTCAGGGTGCGGAAGATCCAGAAACCAATCGCCAGCAGGGCGAGAGCGAAAGCCGTCAGGCCGATCATCGGGCCGGCCGGCGGCCAGTCGGAACCGAGGAGGGCGCGCCGGAAGAGGTCGACCAGCGGCGTCAAGGGGTTGAGCTCGATCCAAGCGGTGAATCGCTCCGGCACCAGACTGAGCGGATAGACGATGGGGGTGAGGTAGAACCAAGCATTGAAGCCCATACCGAGAAGCTGAGAGGTGTCGCGAAAGAAGACGTGAATCGAGGAAAGACACAACCCCAAGCCGAGGGCGATGGCCGTCTGCAGCAGGATCGCCGGCACCAGAAGCGGCAGCGATCCCCAGCTCAGGGAGCCGGTCAGGGCCAACACCAGCGCAAAAACGCCGAGGGCAATGAACTGGTGGAGCAAAGCCGCCAGGACCACCGACAGCACCAGAATCTCGGACGGAAAGCGCAGCTTCTTGACCAACTCGGAGCTGTCCGTGATGGCGGTGGTCGAGCGCAGCACGCCCTCGTGGATCGCCATCCAGGGCAGCAGGCCGCAAAACAGGAAAATGCCGAAGTTGTCCGTGCGTTCTCCCGCCAGGGAGATTTTCATCACCGTGGCGAAGACGAAGGTGAACAACAGGAGCAGCCAAACGGGCTGAACCAGCGACCACACGAAGCCCAGCACGGAGCCGGCGTAGCGGCCCTTGAAATCCCGCTTGACGAGTTCTTTGAGGAGAAAGAAATAGCCGGCCATAAGGTCGTCGCAATCTCGCTGGTGACATGATGCTCTGAACCCACCGTTCGCTGAAGCCAGCGCCTCGCCGGCGGTCCACCGCCCTATGGGCGGCCCGCATTTCTACCACGGGGCCACGATCGGCCGCAGAGTGGAGAAGATTCGGTTGACTTGCCCGCTCGCCAAGCCATAAGCTTAAGCCCTACAGCCCGTCAATCTATGCCGATTTGACATAGATAGCTCTGAGTCCGCGACCGTGCTTCGTTTTTTGAGTTCGGGTTTCGTTCTTCAGATGCGGCCCAAAGGAACGTTCGACCATGCCGATTCCGTCCAAAACCGCCCAAACCAAGACCCGACAGGTGCAGCTCGTCGGTCAAAAAATTCGCCAGCTCCGCAAGGAGCGGCGTCTCACCCAGACGGAGCTTTCTTCGCGCATCGGCATTCAGCAGTCGGATCTGTCGCGCATGGAAAAGGGTGAATACCGAGTCAGCCTTGACACCCTGTTTCGCATCCTCGCCGAGTTTAGGATGGGCATCGGCGAGTTTTTCGACGACCTCAACCAAGAATCGATCACCCCACAGGACGTACAGCTTGTGCGGCAGTTTCGCCTGCTTGACGAAGACGCTCAGCGCGAGGTCGAGGAGTTCATTGCCTTCAAGCAGCGTCAGCGCAAGGACCCCGGCCGGGTGATGGAGACCGAATCGTGATCTCGACTTCCCCCAGATACGAGGATCTCCGCGATCGCGGCAATGCCGCCGTCATCGCCGGTGACCATCGCTCGGCGCACGCACTCCTGACCCGTGCCTACGACGAGGCGTGCCAAATCGGCGCCGCTGCCCTCGTCGACCGGGCCCGCTGCAACCAGGCCGCCGTCGCCATCGAGCTGCGTGAAGGGGACGACTCGCTGCCGGAGCTACGCCAGATCTTGATGCGCAACGGCCATCCGCGCTCCGGCGATCCCGAGAACTGCTTCTTGGCGGCGTACGCCATCGCCCGCTACTACGAGATGGCGAAGGACTACCGCAAGGGTCTGTTTTACGCCCAGATCGCCCGCGACCGGGCGGATGCAGTCGAGCGTTCCGACTGGGGCGCCTCGGCTTTGAACCGCATCGGCAACCTCCTGCTGGCCCGCAGCTTCACCGAAGAGGCCTCCGAGGCCTACGCCCTGGCCCTCGACCGGTTGGAGCGCCTGCCGGAAGGCGAAAGCGTTAGGCGCGGGCAGATCCTCGACAACCTGGGCTACTGCCGCGTTCTCCAAGGCAATCTTCGAACCGGGCTACGACTGCTCTACCGGAGCCTGCGCTCCCTTCGCCGGCTGGGGGCCCGCGAGGCCCTCGTGTCGGTGCATCTCGATCTATGCTTTGGCCATCTTGAAGCCCAGCGGCCGAAGATCGCCCTGCGCCACGGTGAGAAGGCCCTCGCCCTGGCAGAGGCTCTGGGGATCGACGAAGCGATCAAGAACTCGCTCTATCTACTCGGAGAGGCACACGTCTTGACCGGCGCCCCCGCCGCCGGTCACCAATGCTTCTCGCGCCTCGAACGCTTCTATCCGGAAGCGCCGACCGTATCCGACTTCCTGGCGAAAATCGACGTGCGCCGGATGATCAATCTCAAGGCGTGATGACGATGACACGAAGAATCACCGCACTCCTTTCGCTTCTGGCGCTCTTGGCCGTGCCCATGGTGGCGGCGGAGTCCGATGCCGTCGTCGGTGTGGACGGTGAGGTCTACGTGGCGCGCCTGGGTTCCGGCGCGTCCCTGTTCCCGGGCCTCGCCGGAACGGCGGACGGCGAAGCTCGCGCCCTCGCCCTCGACATCACCCAGCCGGACGGATCGAGCTGGCGCTTGCGGGTGCCCGGCACCATCGGCGCGGATCTCGAGCATCAGCCGCAGCTCTTTGTGGAAGACACCAGCGGCGGCCTGTTCCTGATCTGGGAGAGCTGGAAGAACTACATTCATCCGAGCCTCAAGCTGGTCGCCCTGACCGAAGGCGAGTGGTCGCCGGTGCTGACCCTGGAAGGCAATCGCTACGCCTTGAAGGGCGCACCCCGCATGGTCATCACCCGCGATGAGTACCTGGCCCCGGAAGGGGACTCGGCCGCCCTCCAGCACCGCACCATCCTGCACTTGACCTGGTGGGAGGAATCCGCTGAAGGCGACAAAGTGCTCTACGCGCCGGTGACCCTGATCGACGGTGAGTTCCCCCTCGACAGCCCGCCGACCTTCGAGCTGAGCGCCCTGGACCTGGCCGATCCGGTGGGCGACCCGAGGGCATCCACCAGCGCCCTGGCGCGGTCCCCCAACCTGCAGCGGGGTCGCGACGAGAACAGCGTGATGGCGGTGATTGCCAACCCGCGTACGGACCGCATCCTGACGATCGAGCTGGACGTCGTTCCCGGCGAAGTGGTCGCCATCGGCGATAGCGCGCGCTCGAATATCATCGAGATCGGAATTGCCGGCGGCGGTGGACCGGGAGGTGCCCCTTCTTTGGAGTCGCTGGCTGAGGGAGCGCGCTCGAACATCATCGAGATCGGCGCTCGCCTGGAGGTGGAGGTGGGCATCACCCGCTTCCTCGCCGACCAGGTACGCGAACAGATCCTCGCCAGCGGCGGTGGTGAGATCCATTCGATCGCTGACACGGCGCGCTCTAACATCATCGAGATCGGCGCTCGTCTGGCCCGGCCGGGCCTCGATCGATCGGTGCGGCCCGGCGCAGCTCCGGTGAGCTTCCTGGAGATCTTGACGGTAGCGGACTCCGACGATGACGCCCATCTCGTGCGGATGCACCCGGCGGGAGAGTGGCTAGCACCGCAGATCGAGGCGGGCACCGAGATCTCCCTCTACACCTCGATGGACGGCGATGAGCTATTGATCGCGAGCGACGAGCAGGACAGCGTGCGCTACATCGAGAGTCGGCCCGAGGGCTGGAGCAGCGCCCGCGACCTGCTGCTGGACGACACCATCGATCGGAGTCGGGCGCACGAAATCCTGGTCCAGCGCGCCCGCCACCGTTGATCCGTCCCGCGGCGGACGACCGAGAAGCCGCCCGCGAGGCCGCGAGGAGACAACCCACGCCGGCAAGGGAACCCGATGGCACTGCCCCTTGACACTGGACAGGTTGCTCTAGTCGGGCAGACCCTTCGCCGCCTGCGCAAGCGCCGAGGTCTGAGCCAGGACGAGATGGCCCTGCGAATCGGTATCGGATCCGCGGATCTGGTGCGCATGGAAAAGGGTCGGTGCCGGGTAGCCCTCGACACCCTGATCTCGATTTCGCAGGAGCTGGGGATTGGCGTTTGGGAACTCTTCGAGGACGGAGAGAACCAGGCCAACGCGCCTGCGGCGGGCCACCAGAGAGGACGTTTCCGCGAGACGCGCACCGGGGAGGTCGAAGAGTTCGTTGCCTTTCGGCGGCTGCGATCTTGAACGGCGGCGGTCTTGAACCTGCGGTGCCCGAACTGAACACGAGATGCCCGAATCCGAAACGATCGAGCCTGCAATCCATTGACGATATCCAATGACCGGGGCCAACAGCACTCCTTTGCCCCTTCCTAGACTTCGAGGGAATCGCCAGCGATGACAGAGTCTTCCACCTCCCAGAGCCCGAGCCGATCACGCTACGAAATCTTGCGCCGCCAGGCCAGCGCCGCTGCCGACCTGGGCCATCTGGACGAAGCCCTTGATCTCTGCGATAAGTCTTGGCAAGAAGCAAAGGCCTTGGGCGAGCCCGAACTCGTCGACCGCGCATTTTGCAACCGCAGTGCCGTGCTGATCGCCCTGAACCGCGGTAGCGAAGTCCTACGAGACCTGCGTGAGCTTCTGAGCAGTACTTCCAACACCGTCAATCGGCGCTTTGCGGCCTACCACATTGCCCGCATCTATGAGGTCCGGAAGGACCGCAAGAAGGCGCTTCTCTACGCCCGTATCTCGCGTGGCGAACTGAGCAAACTGGAATCACCGGAGCCGGAATGGCGGGCCTCCTCCCACAACCTGATGGGGAACCTGCTGATCGCGGAGAGCCGCTTCGAAGAGGCGGCCATGGAGTACGAGAATGCCCTCGCCGTGCAGGCCGAGGCGCCGGAACTTCGACGAGCGATGATCTGGGGCAACCTCGGCTACTCCTACATCGCTCTGGAGCGCCACTTCGCCGGTTTTGACCTGCTCTACCGCAGCCTGCGAGTGTTCCGGCGAAGCCAGGCGGAGCGGCCACTGATGATCGCCCATCTCGATCTTTGCTTTGCCCACCTCGAGGTCTCGCGCTACCGCCACGCCTGGCGTCACGGTCAGCGCTCCCTGGAACTGGCCCAAAGCCTCGGCGAACTCGACACCCTCAAGAACTGTCTGTATCTGCTGGGTGAAGCCGCGAACCTACTGGGCAACCACGACGAAGCGCGGGCCTGTTTCGACCGCCTGCAGAGCTATTTTCCGGACGTTCCGTTCCTGACGGAGTTCCTCTTCGCCATCGACGTTCGCAAGATGATCAACCTGAGGGCCTAGTCGGATGATGCTCAACCGCACCGCCTCTGTCCGTCTCTTGGTTTTCGCCGCCAGCCTGCTGGTGAGTGTTCCGGCCGTCGCGGACGCTCCGTCCACCCGCGCCCTGGGCGCCGACGGCACCATCTACCAAATCGAGCAGGACTACTACGGCGAACTGTTTCCGCCGGACCCAGGCTTTCCTCCGGACAATCCCGCCCTCGCCTTGCGCATCACCTATCACGACGGGTCGTCGAAACTGGTGTCGATTCCCGGCACCGCCGGGCCGCAGCTCGAACACCGCGCCCGGCTGATCGTCGCCAACCAGGTGCACGTGCTGTGGGAGAGCCAAGGAGCCACCTCTCGGCTGTACCTCGCCAGCTTCGACGGTGACCGGTGGTCCGATCCGGTGGTGCTCTCCGGCGAATTCGGGGTAAACCGCAACTCGAGTGAGTTGACGGTGACCCGCGATTCCTTCGAGATCGACCTCCAGGGCGAAGGTGCGGCCGCCGGCACGGTCCACCAGCGCGCGGTACTCCACCTGGTGTGGTCCGAGACCCGCTCCACCGAGGAGCATGCCGTGCACTACGCCCCGGTCACCCTCGAAGACGGCGCCTATATCGGCGAGCACCCGATCTTCCCGCTCATCGACTTCCTGGACGAAGACCGCACCGCCAGCGCCACGGCGGTTTCGCCGAAGCTGCTCCGCATCGTCACGATTCGCCGCGGCACGGCCGACGATTCGGTAGCGATCGGCTTTGTGGACCCGGTGACCGCCCAGCTCATCTCCCTCGACTTCCGAGTTCTGCCGAGCGAGTTGAGTCACCTGGCGGCAGTGGTCCGGCAAGCGCTGGTGGAGATCGGCGGCCAACTCGACATGAGCCAACCGGGCAGCTTAACCACCCTGATCGGCGGCACCCGTCATCATCTCATCGACATCGGCGCGCGCATCCAGCAAGACCTCCTCGACAGCCTGGCGGACGAAGTCGAAGCCTACGTGATGGCGACCGGCTGCGGCGCCCAGTGCGACCTCGAATCCCTGGCCCAAGGCGCCTATCGCCACCTCCTCGAAGCTGCCGCGGTATGGACCGAGTTGGAGGTCCTGGCGATGGACGGCGGCACCCGTCACCATCTCATCGATATCGGCGTCCGGCGCGAAACCGGCGATGGCGGCCCCCGTTCCGTCCACTTGCGCTTGCGGCCAAACGCCGAGCAAGCCCTGCCGGCGGGAGACATCGCCGCCACCCAGGCCCTGTTCCTCTCCCAGGACGGACAAAACTTCCTGATGGCCTGGGAGCAACAGGGCGTGGTGTTCTTCCGGGAGACCGAGGGCGCCGACTGGCAGCCCACGTACTCCCTCGGCCCGGCCGTCGTCGGCGGCCTGCGTGGCGCCCAGGAACTCTTGGAACAGCGGGTCAGCGACCGCTAGGGGGAGCTGACGTGTAGGCCCTGGTCGGCGGGGCGTGCCGGTAGAAGTTTGCCGCCGGCCGCCTCGATCGCCTCGGTCACGGCGCCGCGAGAGGCTGGCGGCGCAAAAATGGCGACGCACCCTCCTCCCCCAGCCCCGCAGGCCTTGCCGCCCCAGGCACCGGCTCGCCGGGCATCTTTCAGAATGCGCTCGATGGTGGGGGTGGAGATTCCTTCCGCCAGTTCCCGCCTGAAGCTCCACTCTCGGCTCATCAGCTCCCCCATCTTCGGCAGGTCGGCCGCTTCGACGGCCGCCGTCAGTTCCTCCGCCACCTGAGCGATTCCGTCGAACCGTCGGATCGTCCCCTCGTCGCCCTCCATGCGGCGGCGAACGATTCCCCAGTTGTTGCCGGCGGAAAAGTGGCTCTGGCCGGTGTAGGCGACGAGCAGGCTTTCCCCCAGCGCATCGAGGTCCACGTCCAGCCGGCGGGCGCGGTGGCCACCGGGCACCATCGCAACTTCCAAGGCTCCACCGAGGAGCGCCGGATAGTGGTCCTGGATACCCGTTGGTAGACCCATCAACAACGCTTCCAGGTCGCGCCCTCGGGCCACCACTTCGCTCGCGCTCGGCCTCGGCAGACCGAGCCCCTCGCTGCACGCCGTCAGCAACGCCACGGTGAGCGCCGAACTCGCTCCCAGCCCACCGCCGCGCGGTGACCCACTCGCTACCCGGCAGGCCACCGGACCCACCCGCTGGTCTTGGAGCACCGTCGCCACCAGCGCGCCGCCGGGCTGCTCACGCAGCTCACTCAGCGAATCGGCGGCCAGGCGTTCTTCCCCTTGATCGATCCGATAGCCCGCTTCGCGCGGCGTCAGCTCTACTTCGGCCACCAAGTCGAGCGCCAGGTTCACCGTACGGGAACCCGCATGGAGCAGTCCGATCGGCCAGAGGTCGAAGGTGCCGCCGGCGAGATCGACCCGGCAACCGGCACGCACGTTCACCGGCCGGATCAGCGGCCGGAAGGCGGAGCTGGTTTGGGACGGCACAGGCTCAGCGACCGGCGGAGACCGAGGAGGAAGACGGCGCCGGAGTGGCGGTGGGCGATGGCGAGTCATCTTCCGCAGCGAGCTGAAGGGCACGGCGAAGGGACTCTTCCGGCGGCAGTCCGATGCCCTCTTCGAGGCTCGTTCGGCATAGATCGCGCCAGGCGTAGAAGGACTCCACCTCGGCCACCGGAATGGGCTGCGCCGGCACGTTCTTCAAGGAGAGCGGATCGATCCACTTGCCCCGGTGCTGTACCCGGTAATCGAGGTGGGGACCGGTGGAGAGACCCGTGTTGCCGGAGTAGGCCACCACCTCGCCCTGGGAGACCCGCCGCCCGGGAGCGATGCCCTTGGCGAAGCGGGAAAGATGCAAGTAGGCCGTCAGGAAACTGTTGGCGTGGCGCACCTTGACTACCTTGCCACCGCCCTTGTTCCAGCCGGCGAAGGTCACCACGCCACCGGCGGTCGCCCGCACCGGGGTGCCGACGGGGGTTCCATAGTCGACCCCGTAGTGCGGCCGGTAGCGCTTGAGCACCGGGTGGAATCGCCGGAGATTGAAGCGACTGGTGATACGGGAATAGGTGAGCGGTGAGCGCAAGAACATCTTCTCGAGGGGTCGCCCATCGGGGCCGTAGTAGCCGTTGTCCTCACCGTAGCGATAGGCTTCCAGTTCCCGGCCGGCATTGACGTAGCGCAAGGCCAGGATGTTCCCCAAACCAGCATATGAGCCGTCCAGAACCACCTCTTCGTAGAGCACCTCGAAGCGATCGCCGGTCCGCAGGTCGCGATGGAAGTCGAGATCCCATTGCAGCACTTCGGCCATCTTGAAGGCCAGACGACTGGATCCGCCGCCGCTGACGATCGCCGTTTCCAATGCGCCGGTGAGCACGCCCTGGACGGTGCGCGTTTGCACTGTCCGCTCAAAGGGCTCCCAGCTCGGATCCCAGCCTTCGCCCGCCCGGGCGAGGTGGACCCGTCCGCGGTCTTCGACCCGCAGGGAAACAGCATCCGGCCGTTCCTCGTCGCCGAGGAAAAAGGAAACCGTCTGGCCCGGCCGCAGCCGCCGAACGTCGACGTACTCCCCCAACACCTCAATGGCCCGCCGGGCCTCGGCCGGTTCCAAACCACCGGTTTGCAGCAAACCGCCCAAAGTGCCGCCACTCTCCAAGGCGAGCTGAAGCGGTATCCGGAGCTCTTCGAGGTCGAGTACCGGTGCCGGATCCATTCCCGCCAATGAGCTATCGAAGACAGGGATGGTGGCCAGCGGGAAAGACGAGTCGGCGAAGTCCGTCAGCCGCTCCGTCGAGGCGAGCAACGAAATCGCGATGGCCAGCAGTGCGAGGGGGACGACGAGACGAAACCAGAACAGAAGCCGCCGCGAAGGAGTTTCGGAAGCTCGAGCCATAGGTGCTTTCAGTGGTCGCCGCGGTGGAAGGATGCGCCTTTTGATTGGCCGGGCTAGGACGGTATGTGCGAAAATCCCTTATTTGATCGGCACTTGCACCGCAAGGGTAGTGCAAAAACAGACCAAAAATCAACTGTCGCAGGTATTTTCTACGCCTAGCCTCAGGCGGAGTTACGCACTGACCGCTGCGGCTCGACCAGGCTTGCTGCAACCAGCGCTAGGGGACCGTCGCGCCTCCCCTGCCGTTCGGAGCGGAATGTACTTGGCGAGTCGGGTCAGCCCAGAACCTGGGCGATCTCGGCATTCGGATCGTCCGGCATACGCACTCGCAAAACCGGATTGCGCCCCTCGAGCACCACCAGTGCCGGAAGATCTGGCCGCGAGTACTTCTTCGAGAAGGAAGCGTCCAGGTCGAGAAACACCGGCACGCTCAACCGCTTACCCTGGAGAAAACCGGCCACCGTCTCGCGGTCTTCCTGGAAATTCACCGTGATCACCCGCGCCTGCCCGCCCCAGCGCTGGGCGATGCCGTTGACGCGGTCCACCACGTCACGGCCGCGCGGCGACCAGGAGGCCCAGAAGATGATGATGGTGGTCTTCTGGTCGAGATCCGCTTCGGTCAGGATCTCTCCGCCGAGTCCGTTCAGTCGGATCTCCTGTGCCGCACCGGAAGGCGCCAGCGCAGCCATCGCCAACCCCAGCAACAGGATCGCGGAGTTCAATCCGGTTCTCGACGAGCGACTCATAATGACCTCCTCAGTTTTCTGCTGTGGAAGCTTTTTGGCGATGAGGAAGACTGACCAGAATGCGGCGACGGAGGCCGTTGGGCGCCGGCCGTCGGCCGCAGCGGGTGCGGAAAATCAGCAGGACCTTCTGCTTGTAGCTGACCGACTGGTAGCACTTCGGGCAGCGGCCTAGATGCTCTTCGTAGGAAACCCGCAGGGGCCGCTCCATCTCGTCGTCAAAGAACAGATAGACGTCCTTCCACACCTGCTTGCAGTCCATCGAGAATCCTCCGCTCTGAATGAGAGGCGCCGCGCGGATGGTTCCGGCCGGCTCTGCTTCCTCAGAACTCGATGGCCCGTAGCGAAATTCCAGCCACCGTCAAGAAGACTCTGGAGATTTTGCCGAATCCCCGGAACGACTGCGCATTTTGGAGGGTTGTCCGTCTTCCTTCAGATAGCCCCGCTCGCGCGCATACTTGAGCATCGCGGCTTCGAGGAGCCGGCGGCCGCGGTACAGCCGGCTCATCACCGTGCCAACCGGAACTTCCAGGATCTCGGCGATCTCCTTGTAGGCGAAACCTTCCAGGTCCGCGAGCAGCACAACCATGCGGTAGTCCGGCGGCAGGTCGTCGAGGGCTCGCTGGAGATGCTCGTCGAGAACGTTTTCGAGGAGCTCCTGTTCCGGGTTCTTGATGCGCGGCGAAAGGTCCTCGTTCACCTGCGTCTCGAAGGAGTCCTCGATGTCCGCGAAGTCACTCTGGGGAGGAGCCTGCTGCTTCTTGCGGTAGCTGTTGATGAAGGTGTTCTTCATTATTTTGAACAGCCACGCCTTGAAGTTGGTCCCCTCCTCGAACTTGTCGTAATACTTGTAGGCCTTGAGATAGGTCTCCTGCACCAGATCCTCTGCATCCTCGGAATTCCGGGTCATGCGGTAGGCGGTGTTGAAAAGTGCGTCCACAAAAGGCATGGCCGCCACTTCGAAATCCCAACCTTTCTGGTGCTGGATGGCGGCTTGACTGGTCATTTCTCACTCCTGTTGTGGCTGCACTCAGCCTACGGACAACCACTTCTTACGCACAACCGGTGCCAACGGATGCTCTTTCGGGGTGTCCTCTATTCTCAAAGCGGTTTCCGACCCGCAATCTGGTCACCAGCGCACCGCTGTCCCACATTGTGGACGGAACGGCGCATCTGCATGCCGTCGTGACGTTATTTAATCCTCAGCAACATCGTACACCCTTAAGAGACCGATGGTTCCCGCCGCTTTTTCCGCCGGATGGTAAATTTGCCCCGTTCAAATCGACTGTCTCGACCTGCCACCCGAATCATGCTGCCTTCGCACCCCTCACGGCCCGTGCCCGTCCCTGCACCTACGGACGTTCCGGCCACCCCATTCCTTACCGCGGAACGTCATGCCGACTAAGCAAGCTCCGGCGGAGGCACGGCTCCTGGAGCTGATCGACCGCATGGCAGGGCAACCGGTGGCGCTGATGGCGGATCTGGTGGCAGACCGCTTTATCACCGGCTCGCCGAAGCGCATTAGCCGGGAGGCCCCGGTGTTGATCCTGCGCCACGACGAAGAGCGGGTAGAGCCCGGCGGTGGCGCCAACGCCGCCGCCAATGTCGCCGCCCTCGGCGGCAGAGCGCTGCTGGTCGGCGTGGTGGGCGACGACCCGAACGGCCGGGATCTACTGGCGGCGCTGGAGCGCAAGGGCGTCGCGACGGACGGCGTGTGGACAAAAAAAGGCTACTCCACCCCCACCAAGGTCCGCGTCCTAGGCGGCGACCCGCACGGCATCAAGCAGCAGATCGTGCGCTTCGACATCGAACGCCCCCTCGACTTGAACCCAGAGGATCTGGCAGCCCTCGGCGAGCGGCACCAGGCTCTCCGGCAGCAGGCGCCGCGGGTGGCGATCATCAGCGACTACGGCTACGGCGGCGCCGCGCCGGAGCAGGTTCACCGCCTGCGCGAGCTGGTCGGCCCGCAAGGCACCGTGCTGTGCGACAGCCGCTACCGCCTCGCCGAGTTCGGCGGTTCGGACGGAGTGATCGACGGCGCCACCCCAAACGCCGAGGAAGCGGACGGCCTATTCGGTTCCGCCATCGGCGACACCCCGGAGAGCCTCTGCCCGGCGGGCCATCAAATGCGCCGGGACCTGGCGGTACGCTGGCTGTTGATCACCCGCGGCTCCCGCGGCATGAGCCTGTTCGAAGCGGACGGCTCGGCCCATTTGCCGATCCACGGCACCAGCCAGGTGGCGGACGTCACCGGTGCCGGCGATACGGTGATCGGTACCCTTGCCCTGGCCTTGGCCGCCGGCGCCACCCCCGTTGAAAGCACCCTGCTGGCGAACTACGCCGGCGGCATCGTGGTGATGAAGATGGGCACCGCCACCGCCTCGCCGGACGAACTGCGCCGGGCCGTCCGGCGCGATCCACGGCCTCGCGAGGAGCTGCGATGGGACGCGTGATGAACCGAAAAGCCCTGGCCGAGGAACTCACTCGCCGGCGCGCCGCAGGTAAGGTGATCGCCTTCGCCAACGGCCACTTCGATCTACTGCACGTCGGCCATCTGCGCTATCTCAAGGATGCGCGGCGCCAGGGCGATCTGTTGGTGGTGGCGATCAACGACGACGACTCGGTGGCACGCCTCAAGGGCGCCGGCCGGCCGATCGTGCCGGCGGCGGAGCGGGCGGAACTGCTGGCGGCCCTCGAGCCGGTGGACTACGCGGTGATCTTCGAAGGCGACTCGCCGGCGCCGCTCCTCTCGGCGCTGCGACCGGACATCCACTGCAAGGGACCGGACTACGGCTCTCCGGAGAAGGTGCCGGAGTTCGAAACGGTGCGCGCCTACGGCGGTGAAACGCGCCTGGTCGGCGACCCCAAGGACCACAACACCAGCGACCTGATCCAGCTCGTCAAGGAGCTGCCATAGGCGGTTCGGCGGATTTGCCGGGGATGCCGTCACCGGCGGACGGCGAAGGGCTGCGCATTCTGCTGGTCCGCACCAGTGCCCTGGGCGACGTGGTGCATGCCCTACCCACCCTCATCGCCCTGCGGCGACACCTGCCGAAGGCGGTGATCGGCTGGGTGGTCGAGGCCTCCAACGCGCCGGTACTCGCCGGCCATCCGGATCTCGACCGAGTCTTCCAGGTGCGGTTGAAGACCTGGCGCAAGCGCGCCCTATCGCGCGACCACCGCCGGGCCTGGCGAGGACTCAAGAACGACCTGCGGGCCTTTCGGCCGGATGTCGCCCTCGACCTGATGGGCAACTTCAAGGGCGGTGCCCTCGCCCGGCTATGCGGGGCCCCACGACGCATCGGGCTGGCACCGGCTTTCCGCAAGGAGCCGACGAGCCGATTTCTCTTGAACGAGCACGTCACCCCGGCGGGACCGCATGCGGTCGACCATGCCCTGGCACCGCTTTCCGGCCTCGGCATCGCGGTTGACTCGGCGAGCGTGGACTTCGGACCGGAGAAGATCTTCCGGCAGTCCAAGGGCTCTGCCGACCCCTTGCTCGCCGCGGCGGACCTCACGGACGAGCCCTTCTTCCTGCTCCATCCGGGAGCCGGCTGGGTGAGCAAGGAATACCCACCGGAGCGCTGGGCGGCGACGGTTCGCGGCCTGCACGAACGCACAGGAGTTGCCACCCTGCTCTCCGCCGGCCCGGGAGAACAAGACCTGGCGGCGGAGATCGCCTGCCGGGGGGGCGAAATGGTCCGACGTTCGCCCATGGCGGACCTGCCGGCCCTGGCGGACCTCATCCGGCGCTGCCGGCTGATGCTCGGCGGCGATACCGGCCCGCTCCATCTCGGCCACGCCCTGGGCGCCCCGGTGCTCCTCCTCCACGGCCCCACGGATCCGGTCCGCCACGGCCCTTATGGCGCACCGCGGCGCGCCATCGCCCATCGTCCGCCGGGCGGCTACCGCTACAAGCGCCTCGCCGGCGCCGAACAGGAACTTCACAGCATCGCGCCGGAGGAGGTCATCGAGCGCGCCTTGGAACTCTTGGCGGAGGCCTCGCCCACCGGCCCGAAACCCTCATGAATCAGCACGTTGCCCCATTTCGGAGGCGTTGCTACACTCTTCGGCAGGAATTTCCTTACCGCTCGGCCCCGGAGGCCACCGTACTGGGACTCTAAAGTGGGATTCTGAGCGCCGGAACGAAGCGCAGACGACAAGGCGCCTCGAAAAGGGGATGAATATGGCAACCGGCTCGAAAACGGCATTCGACCGCTTTGGCGATTTTCTCGTCAAAACGGGCAAGGTCAGCGAAGAACAGCTCCACGAGGCTCTCGCCGCACAGAAATCCCAAGGCGGCCGCCTCGGCAGCAACCTGGTCAAGCTCGGGTTCGTCAGCGACGCCTCCCTGATCACCCTGCTGTCGGAACATTTCGGCGTGCCGTCCGTCGACCTCGCCAGCCTGGAGATCGACGACAGCGTTCTCAAGATCATCCCGGCGGACATCGCCCGCAAGTACACCATCCTGCCGGTGGCCAAGGCCGGCGCCACGGTGACCCTGGCGATGATCGATCCGACCAACGTCTTCGCCATGGACGACGTCAAGTTCATGACCGGCTACCGGGTGGAACCGGTGGTCACCTCGGAGATCGCACTGCGCGCGGCGATCGAAGAGCACTACGGCTCGACCCACGCCATCGAGCTCAAGAAGGTCATGGAAGACCTGACGGAAGAGGCCGACGCGGACCTCGAGGTGCTCGACGAAGAGCAGGACTTGGACCTCGCCACCCTGGAGGAAGAGTCCGAAACGGCACCGGTGGTCAAGCTGGTCAACATCATCCTGACGGACGCGATCAAGCGCGGCGCTTCGGACATCCACATCGAGCCCTACGAAAAGGACTACCGGGTGCGCTACCGCATCGATGGCGTGCTCTACGAAATGATGCACCCGCCGGTCAAGCTCAAGGAGGCGATCACCAGCCGGTGCAAGATCATGGCGAAGCTGGACATCGCCGAAAAGCGCCTGCCCCAGGACGGCCGCATCAAGATCAAGACCAAGATCGGCGGACGAGTCAAGGACCTCGACTTCCGCGTCTCCGTGCTGCCGACGATCTTCGGCGAAAAGATCGTCATGCGGCTGCTGGACAAAGACAAGCTGATGCTCGACATGACCAAGCTCGGCTTCGAGCCGGAGTCGCTGCGCATCTTCGAGCAGGCGATCCTGAAGCCCTACGGCATGGTGCTGGTCACCGGCCCCACCGGCTCCGGCAAGACCAATTCTCTCTACTCGGCGCTCCAGCGCATCAACACGCCGGAGACCAACATCATGACCGCCGAGGATCCGGTGGAGTTCAACCTGCCGGGCATCAACCAGGTGCAGATGAAGGAGCAGATCGGCCTCAACTTCGCCGCTGCCCTGCGCTCCTTCCTGCGCCAGGACCCGAACATCATCCTGGTCGGCGAGGTGCGGGATTTCGAAACCGCCGAGGTCGCCATCAAGGCCGCGATGACCGGTCACCTGGTGCTCTCCACCCTGCACACCAATGACGCTCCTTCCTCCATCAACCGCCTGATGAATATGGGCATCGAACCCTTCCTGGTGGCCACCTCGGTCCACCTGGTGGCCGCCCAACGGCTGGTGCGCCGGGTCTGCACCTTCTGCAAGGAACCCCTGGAGCTGCCCAAACAGGCGCTCCTCGAAGTGGGCTTCGGCGAACACGAGATCCCGGCCTTGAAGCTGTTCCAGGGCAAGGGCTGCGAGCGCTGCAGCAACACCGGCTTCAAAGGCCGCATCGGCCTCTACGAAGTACTGGCCGTCGACGACGAGATCCGCGAAATGATCCTCTCCGGCGCCACCTCCGTCGAACTGCGCACGAAGGCCATCGACAACGGCATGATCTCGCTGCGCCAGAGCGGTCTGCGCAAGATCAAGGACGGCCTCACCACCGTCGAAGAAGTGGTCCGCGAGACGGTTCTGTAGGGTCGGAGTTCCACTCCAGCTTTTCGATCGCCTTCTGGTCGATCGACTTCTCTCTTGTCGCGAATCGCGCGACGAAGTCTCTCCCATCGGGCGGGCGGTTGAATCGTTGACGGTCGAAGAGTCTCCTGTTATTGTGTAAGTAAACAATTAGGAATCCATTATGAGAACGCGACTTTGCCGGCTGACGCTGTTCACGACCCTCGTGCTCTTTGCCACCTCGGGTGCCTTCTCGAACACCTACACGGGTTGCTATGACTGCAAATTGCAGAACCCTGGCTGTTTGAACACGGAGGTGACCTGCTACTGGATTTGCAAAGCGGCCCAGGACGATGAGCAAGGCGATGGCATTTACTGCAAGCAGGAGCGTCGATGGTTCGGTTGGACCTGTGACACTTGGGGTGGCGGGTGCCTCGCGATCTACATCGAAGGCGAGGATCCGGACTGCGAAGGCTACTGCCCACGGTGAGAACGCTCGGATTGCTGGTGGCGGCTCTCGGGCTGGGTGTTGGTGCCTTCGCCACGGAACCGGACGTGACGGTGTCCCTCTCGGCCCGGTCGCCGGACGGAGCACCACACGAAAGCGCAGTCTTTCGGCTGATCCCCGACCCACCCGGCCCGGCGCCGAGTGAAACAACCAACTCGACCGTCGAGCTGCCCGCGGGCTCGCGCTGGAAGATCTGCCTCGAACTTGCCGGTCATTGGTCGCCCTGTGAGCGCATCGAAGTCGAAGCCGAAACCCGCCTCACCTTCTCCACCCACCCTACCGGAACCATCTCCGGCCGCTGGAAAGATATGGCAGAGCCCGGAGCGCCGGAAAAGCTCTACCTTCGCTTTTCGAGTCCTACATCGAGGGATCTGAAAAGCTTCACCGTGCCCTGCGGCCAGACGGCGGAGCGCTGGTCCTGTGAGGTTCCAAACCTCGGCCGGGAACTCGATCTCGAGCTGCGGCCAAAAGGGTTCGTACCGATCTACCGCTTCGGCCTAAACATCAAGGCCGGCGAGGACGCGGACTGGGGAACGCTGGACCTGCGCCACGGTGCCTCGCTGGTCGCCCGGGTCGAAACGGCGGACGGACGGCCGCTCGGCGACCGGGCCCGGGCGCGCCTGGTCCCCTTCGCACCGCGGCTCCCTTCGGCGCACCGAGTGGAGCCGGCCGCCGAGAGCCCGGTCAGCGCCGCCGGCTTCGTCCAGCTCGGCGCCGTCGAGCCCGGCGCCTACACCCTCGAGGTCGATCACCCGGACTACGCCCGCGCGGTGGAATACCCCCTGGAGCTGCCTTACCCGGCGGAGATCCGGCTCCAGCTCCCGGTGGTGCTGCACAAACCGCTCACCCTCGAGATCGCCATCTCGCCACCGATGGACTGGATGGGAAAGCCCTGGAAGGTGCTGTTGGTACCCGGCTCGGACCTCTCCCACTCGCAAGGTAACGGCGCCGCCTACGATGGGCCTGCGGATTCCCAAGGCAGAGTCTCGGTACCGAAGCAGACGCCTGGATCGTTTCTCTTCACCATCTCGGACAGCGCCGGCAATCCTCTTCACGGGGAGTCTCACCGGCTGGTCAAGGGACCGGAGGACGCCCGGATCGATGTGGATCTGGAACTGTTGGTGGTGCGAGGAGTCCTCCTTCACGGTGACGAACCGGTCGCCGGCAGCCTGTGGTTCGGGCGGCAGCACGGCTTGGTGGGCGGGGAGATGGCGGCGGATGGCTCCGGCGAATTCGTCGGCGTCCTGCCGCGGGACGGCTGGTGGGATGTCGAGGTGGACGTACCGGAACTCGAGGTCGAGAAGCTGCTCCAACGCGTGGAGGTGGTGGCCCGCTCCGATGGCGACGGCGAGGTGGAGGTGGTTCTGCCGGACACTGAACTCCATTGCCGCACAGTCGACCGAGAGGGGCGACCGATCGCCGGCGCGGAGGTCCACGCCTCGTCCCTGAACGACGCCATCGCCCACGGGGTCAGCGACGAGGAGGGCGAGGTGACCCTGCGCGCCTTCGACGCCGGGCCGGCAGTGGTCGGCGCTTCAATGAGGCGACGAGGCAAAACCTGGAGCAGCCGCAGCCTCACCCTGCCGGTGGTCGAAGGGACCCCCGCCGGACCGGTCGAGCTGGTGCTCGAAGAGCGGGTTTCGGTGAGCGGGCGGGTGGTTTCCGACCGCGGCCCGGTGCCCCACGCGATGGTAGACGTGGCCACCAGCGAACCACTCTTCGCGGTCACCCACGACAGCGTCCGCACCAGCCGCGACGGCCACTTCGAAGCCGAGATCTCGGCCGAAGCTCGGATGCTTCAGATCACCGTCGGGCCGCCCGGGCACGCCTTGAAGACGTTCCGAGTACTGCCGTCGGACCCGCTCGAACTGGTCGTACCGAGCGAAGGCGGCACCCTGCGTATCGCCCGCGGCGGGCGCGATCCTGACACGGAGCGTTCACCGGAGTTCTTGCGCCTCCAGCAGGACGACACCTGGCTGCCGATGAACCGGCTGTGGAACTGGGCCCAGGGACACGGCGTAGTAGCGGCCCGCGATGCCGACGCGGCGGAATTCCCCCGCCTGGCGCCAGGAATCTACCGCGCCTGCTTCTCACGGCCCGAGGAACTGGACCGCGCCGCGACGGCGAGCGGCCAGAACGAGGGTGGGAGCGTGATGCGCTGCGCCGAGGGCTACCTGACCGCCGGCGGCGTCCTGGAACTCGCCGTGGAACTCTCGCCGAAGGCACCGACCGGCCGGTAGGGTTCGGTCAATCCTCCGGCAGTTCCATCCCCATGGCGTGGAAGCCACCATCGACGTAGACCGTCTCACCGGTGATGCCGCCGGCCAGCGGCGACAGGAGATAAAGACCCAGGTTTCCGACATCCTCTTGGGTGACGTTTTCGCCTAGCGGCGCCATGCCGGCGACTCGCTTGTACATCTTGATGAAGCCCGGAATGCTCCTCGCCGCCACGGTACGCACCGGCCCGGCGGAGACGGCGTTCACCCGCACCTTCTTCTTCCCCAATTCGTAGGCCAGGTAGCGCACACTCGCTTCGAGAGCGCTCTTGGCGACTCCCATCACGTTGTACTTGGGCACCACCTTCTCGGCGGCGTAGTAGGTCAGGGTGATCAGGCCACCGCCCTCGTTCAGCAGCGGCTCCGCCTCACGCGCCACCGCCACCAGAGAGTAGGCGGAGATCTCAAGGGCGGTGACCCAGTCGTCACGGGTGGTCTCGATGTAGCGACCGTCCATCGCCGGCCGCGGCGCGAAGGCGATGGCGTGGACCACGTAGTCGAGGGTTCCCCAAGCCTGCCGGAGGTCCGCGAATACCGCCTTCAAGCTGGCCTCGTCGGTGACATCGCACTCGTAGAGGCGAGCTCCCTCCATGTCGGCGGTGAGCTTTTCGAGTTCGCCCTTGAGCCGCTCTCCCTGGTAACTGAAGGCGAGCTGGGCACCGGCTTCGTGCAGCTTTTGGGCAATTCCCCAGCCCAGACTTCGTGCGTTGGCGACGCCCATAACGAGGGCGCGCTTTCCTGCCAGATCGATGGAAATCATGGACGGATCTTAGCAGCCGGGGCACTCCCTACTGCAGCGAGAAACGCACCGTCACCTCCATCTCCACCTCGACCGGCTTGCCGCGCAAAGTCGCCGGCTCGTACCTCCACCGGGACACCGCTTCCGCCGCCGCCGCGTCGAGGCCAAAGGGAAGATCTTTCAAGACCGTCACATCTCTGACCCGACCGGTGCGGTCAAGGGTCGTCCTGAGCACGACCACTCCCTGATATCGCACCCTCCGTGCAATCTCAGGATAGATCGGATCCGGCGCGAAGATCTTCGCCGGCCGCCGGATCTCACCGCCGATGCGCAGCACGCCCACCGGTTCGATCGGCGGCGGGGCCGTTGGGACATCGAGGACGAGATCCGTCTCGGGCAGATCGAGAGCCGGTTCGATCTCGTCGAGGGTTCTCAGCGGTTCGGGATCGTTGGGCGTGGGGTCCGGCACCGGAACCCTGCGGGCTCGGCGCTTCGGAATCTCCGGCACCGGTTCGATAACCGGCGGCTTGAAGCGAACCTGCTGAACGACGAACACTCTGGGGTTCTCCGCCTCCGGAGTTGCCTGGGCTCCGGCTTCGGGAAACGGGATCAGCAGGAAAACCGCGTGAGCCACCACTGCCGCGGCGAGGGCCCAGCGCAAACGCGAGGGCGATTCATCGACTATCCATGGGAACTCTTGAGCCTCGGGGGAGAGTTTTTCGGGCATGGGAACACCTCCTCGAATCGCCCAGGGCCGAAGTCGACCGGCGATTCATAACCAACAGATGAGAAGGGCTCCGCGCGGGGCCGGCTACGTACTTCTAAGACACCGCCGAGGACGGTTTGGTTCCCGGCGAGAGGAGGAAGGAAGATCTTCCCAATTCTGCGACCGAGCCCGAAGGGCGAGGCGGCGCCGGAGGCGCCGAGGATGGGGTGAGGCCGAAAAATCAGCACTTTTCGGCCGAGGGGGCGCCCAGCCCCCTAAAGAGGATTAAGCTAGCAGGTTGCTGAAAAAATAGGCCGAAGGCCTTTTCAGCAACCTGCTAGCTTGGCGAAGTTCTGCACCATGGAGACCATGCCCATCAGCCCCATGGATTTGCCCATCGACAGTTCGCGGCCGAACAGGCCATAGATGATGTCGCCGGGCACCCGCGCCACCTGTTCGAGAGGGGCACCGGAAAGGGTGTCGTCGAGGATCACGGCCATCGCCATCGCCGAGATGCCCTGCGGATTTTCCACCGCGAAGTGGAACTTGAGGGTGTTGTCCGGTTGGCGGACGGCCCAGACGAAGGCTTCGGACTCGCAAGCCGGCACCCGATGCTCTTCGCCGTAGGGCTTTTCCGCCACTTCGGCGGACACGCTCCGGAAGCGCTCGGCGGTATCGATGAGGACCTGAATGCGGTCCGCCCGCTCCATCATCGAGAACAGGTCGAGAGTGTCCCGCAGCTTCTCCGGCAGCTCCGCTGTGACCGTTTGGCTCAGCTCGGACACGCTACCTCTCGATGGGAACGTTGACCAGGTTGCCCCACTCGGTCCAGCTTCCGTCGTAGTTGCGCACCCGGTCGTAGCCCAGCAGGTGGGTGAGCACAAACCAGGTGTGGCTGCTGCGCTCGCCGATGCGGCAGTACACCACTACATCGTCGTCCGGCGACAGGCCGGCTTCACCCTGGTAGATCTCCTCGAGCTCCGCGGCGCTCTTGAAGGTACCGTTCTCCGGTTTGATGGCTCGCGCCCAAGGTACGTTGGCGGCGCCGGGAATGTGGCCGCCCCGCAGCGCTCCTTCGTTCGGGTAATCCGGCATGTGGAGGCGCTCGCCGGAGTACTCCTCCGGACTCCGCACATCGATCATCGAACCCGCCGAGTTCAGATGCGCCAGCACCTGATCCCGGAAGGCGCGGATCTGCGAGTCGTCGCGCTCCGGAGCGCGGTACTCGGAGGCCGGGTAGGAAGGCACGTCCTTGGTCGTCGGCCGGTTCTCCTTCGCCCATTTGAGGCTACCGCCGTCCATCACCTTGACGTGGTCGTGGCCGAAGAGCTTGAACACCCAGAAGGCGTAGGTAGCCCACCAGTTGTTCTTGTCGCCGTAGAAAACCACGGTGGTGTCGTTCTGGATCCCGAGCCGCCGCATCAACGCCTGAAACTCTTCGCGGCCCAAGTAGTCCCGGCGCAGAGGGTCATTCAGGTCGCGCGTCCAATCGACCTCGACAGCGCCGGAGATGTGGCCGGAGGGGTACAGAAGGGGATCTTCGTTCGATTCGATAATCCGCACCTTGGGATCGTCGAGGTGCTCGGCCACCCAATCGGTGGAAACCAGCACCTCCGGCCGGGCATAGCCTCGGTTCGCAATATCGCTCATGGGTCGTATGACTCCTCGTTGGAAACCGCGTGGTCGGGCGCCGTGCTCATCCAACGCCAGAAAGTGGATCCTAACAGGCTGCTAACAGACTGCTGAAAGGCGCTGTGCGCATGATTTCAGCAGGCTGTTCGCTGTCTGTTTCCAGGGCGCTAGGCGCCCGCACACGGTCCGCCCCTCACCCGAAAAGACAAGTCCTACGGGCTCACCCCATCCTCGGCAGCTCCGCTGCCACCTCGCCCTTCGGGGTGCGGATCAGGCTCTGAGCACCCTGCTAACATACCTCCAGCCCTTCTAGCACTCGCTGCATAAACTCAAAATTTGGCTTGATTCAGGAGATATCTTCATGACCTATCGACACATCCGGCTTCCCGAGCAGGGCAGCAAGATCACCGTACAGGACGGCAAGCTGGCGGTGCCGAACGACCCCATCCTCGGTTTTGTCGAGGGCGACGGCATCGGAGCGGACATCACGAAGGCCGCTCTGCGGGTGTGGGACGCCGCCGTCGAGAAAAGCTACGACGGGCAGCGCAAGATCCACTGGGCAGAACTCTATTTCGGCGAGAAGGCCGCCGGGCTCTACGACGGCGACTACTACCCGGAAGAAAGTCGCAACGCTCTGACGGATCTGATCGTCTCGATCAAGGGACCCTTGACCACGCCGGTGGGCGGCGGCTTCCGGTCGTTGAATGTCTCCCTGCGGCAGGACCTCGACCTCTACGCCTGCGTGCGGCCGGTGCGCTGGTTTCAGGGGGTGCCCTCACCGATGCGCCACCCGGAGGAGATCGACGTCACCATCTTCCGGGAGAACACCGAGGACGTCTACGCCGGCATCGAGTACCAGGCCGGTTCGCCGGAGAACGACAAGCTGGCCGCCTTCCTGCGCGACGAGATGGGCGCCGAGTTCTTCGAAGGCTCCGGCCTCGGGGTCAAGCCGATCAGCGCCTTCGGCACCAAGCGCCTGGTGCGCAAGGCCATCCAGTACGCCATCGACCGCGGCCTGGGGAGCGTCACCCTGGTGCACAAGGGCAACATCATGAAGTTCACCGAGGGGGCCTTCCGCACCTGGGGCTATGAGGTGGCGGCGGAAGAATTCGGCGACGTGACGATCCCCGAGCAGGCCGTGTGGGACGACCACGGCGGCCAGGCGCCGGAGGGCAAGATCGTCATCAAGGACCGCATCGCCGACATCATGTTCCAGCACATGTTGCTCCGGCCGGCGGAGTTCGACGTGATCGCCACCAGCAACTTGAACGGCGACTACCTGTCCGACGCGATCGCCGCCGAGGTGGGTGGCGTGGGCATTGCGCCGGGCGCCAACATCGGCGAACACGTCGCCCTGTTCGAAGCCACCCATGGCTCCGCTCCAAAGTACACCGGCAAGGACATGGCCAACCCCGGCTCGCTGCTGTTTTCCGGCGTAATGATGCTCGAATACATCGGTTGGCAGGAAGCCGCCGACATGATCAAAGGCGCCTACCCGCGGGTGGTGGGCAAAAGAATCGTCACCTATGACTTCGCCCGCCAGATGGAAGGTGCCACCAAGGTGCCGACGTCGGGCTTCGCCGACGCGCTGGTCGATGAAATCCGCACCCACGGCCGGGCGCTGATCGACGAGGAGCGTGCGGGGCGGTAACCGCCCCGGCGGTCAGAAGAATAGTGACGTCGTGTAGGCCAGATAACCCGCCAGCAGGAGGCCGCCTTCGATCTTCGACAGGCGGCGGCGGGTGATCAGGAAGAGCACCAGCAAGAGGCTGAAGGCCATCATCACCAGGTAGGGAACCCAGATTTCCGACAGCACGACCGGGATCGGCGTCACCAGCGAGGCGATGCCGAGAATGGCGAGGACATTGAAAACGTTCGAGCCGATGATGTTGCCAAGAATCAAGTCTCCCTCACGCCGCACGGCGGCGACGATGGCCGCGGCGAGTTCCGGCAGGCTGGTGCCGAGGGCCACCGCCGTGATGCCGATCACCGTTTCGGAGATGCCAAAGCCGCGGGCCAGGGTCACCGCTCCCTCCACCAGCAAGTAGGCGCCGCCCACCAGCAGGGCGATTCCCGCCACAATCTCCACCAGCGAGCGGCCGATAGAAGCCGTCGGCTCGCCGTAGACCTCTTCGAACTCGCCTTCGACCCGCGACGCCTCTTTCTCGCGCAGCAGTACCCACAGGTAGAGGATCAGCAGGCCGACCAGGAACAGGGCGTCGAACAACCCGTACCCACCGTCGAGGGCGAGGGGCACCATCAGCAGCGAGGTGAAGATCATGAAGGGCACCTCGCGACGAATGAACCGCGCCTCGGCCACCATCGGGAAGATCAGTGCCGCCGATCCCAAGATCAGCCCGACATTGGCGACATTCGAGCCCAGAACATTGCCGATCGCGACCTGCGGAGAACCCTGAAAGGCCGCCACCAGGGTGGCCGCCAGCTCTGGGCTCGAGGTACCGAAAGCCACCACCGTCAGCCCCACCACCAGCGGGCTCATACCCAGCCGCCGGGCGAGCGAGGAGGAACCCCGCACCAGCCCTTCGCCACCGAAATACAGCAGGACGATGCCGGCCACGATCCACGCGATTTCGATCACTTCCACCCTCCTCGATAAAACGGCCTAGTCTTCGGGCGCCCCGAAGGGTAACAGCACCGGACGCTTGGAGAACAGCACACCGCTAGTGAGCACCGGACTGGTAGAGTGAAGGCCTCTCTGGAGCCCACCCCGGTGCCTTCGTCCCCACATACCCGATTCGCCCGCTTCGCCTGGGCCATCCTCGCCTACAACCTGCTGGTGGTGATGTGGGGAGCCTTCGTGCGGGCTACCGGTTCCGGCGCCGGCTGCGGAAGTCACTGGCCGCTGTGCAACGGCGAAGTGGTGCCGCGGGCCGAGAGCGTCGAGACGATGATCGAGTTCAGCCATCGGCTGACCAGCGGCCTCGACGGTTTCCTCGTACTGGGAATGACGATCTGGGCCTGGCGCGCCTTTCCCCGCCCCCATCGGGTGCGCAAGGCGGCCTTTGTAGCGCTGGTTTTTCTGATCTTCGAAGCGCTGATCGGCGCCGGTCTGGTGCGCTTTGAGCTGGTGGCCGACAACGCCTCCCTGACCCGCGCCTGGGTGATGGGGGCGCATCTGGTCAACACCTTCTTCCTGCTCGCCGCCCTCGCTCTCACCGCCCATTGGTCATCCGGCAATCCTGGACTGGCTTGGTCGCACAACCGCCGCACCGCGGTGGTGGCCGGCGGCGGCGTGTTGGCCCTCTTGATCGTCGGCCTGAGCGGCGCCGTCGCCGCCCTGGGAGACACCCTCTTCCCGGCCGAGAGTTTCGCCGCCGGCCTGGCGATGGATCTGTCGCCCACTGCCCACATCCTCGTGCGGCTGCGAGTGTTCCATCCCTTCATCGCCATCGGCGGCGCAGCGATCGTCGGCTTCGGCGCCTTTGCCCTGGCGCGCTGGCGGCCTTCGCCGGCGGTCCACAAGATGAGCCGAATCTTCTTCGGCCTGTATGTCGCCCAGCTTGTCCTCGGAGTGATCAACCTGGGGTTGGCGGCGCCGGTTTGGATGCAGCTCGTCCATCTGCTGGTGGCGGACCTAGTGTGGATTGCATGGGTGCTGCTTGGCGCCGAAGCGCTGGCGAAGCACCGACCATGACGAGACCCGCCTTCGAACCCCAATTCGCCGGCTATCGGGAGCGGCTGATCGAGAGTTTCCATAGTCAACAGGTGATGCACACCCTCGGCGCGACCCTCGGCGACGTTCGCCCCGGCGGGGTTGCAATCGAGTTTCCCTTTCGCCCCGATTGGTCTCAGCAGCACGGCTTCGTCCACGCCGGCATCATCGCCACGGTGCTCGACAGCGCCTGCGGCTACGCGGCGTTCTCCCTGATGCCGGAGAACGCCGCCGTGTTGACCGTCGAGTTCAAGATCAACCTCCTGTCGCCGGCGGCGGGAGACACCTTCCGAGCCGTCGGCACCGTGGTGAAGCCCGGGCGGACGATCACCGTCACCGAGGGCGAAATGTTCGCCGTCACCGGCAGCGAGGAGAAGCTGATCGCCTCGATGGTAGGGACGATCATGAGCGTCTTCGATCGCCCGGGCGTCGAGGGCTAGCAATCCGCGGTGGCCCTGATCGCCTACACGCTGTTCCTGGTTCTGGGAGTGGGGATGCGCGTGCTCCTGCACCACCGCAGAACCGGAGATTCCGGGGTGCGGGTCTCGAACGCCACCGCCCGGCCGGCCGCCAGGCTTTCGAACGTGCTGCTCATCGTCGCCTTCTTGGGCACCTTCGGGCTGGCCGCCTGGGACACCTTCGGCGGTTTGCCGCAGGCCTGGTCGCCGGGCCGGCTCGGCCTCCTCGTGGGCTCGGCCCTGTGCGTCCTGGGCATCGCCGGAACGATCCTCTCGCAGCACCAAATGGGGGCCGCCTGGCGCCTCGGCGTCGACGAAACGGAGCGAACGGATCTGGTGATCCACGGGCTCTACGCCTACAGCCGGAACCCCATTTATTTCGCCATCATGGTTTTCGGCCTGGGGTTGGGGCTGCTGGTCCCCCATCCGTGGATGGTGCTCTTCCTGCTCATCGGCTATCTCGCCATCGAGGTGCACGTCCGGAAGGTCGAAGAGCCCCACCTGCTCCAACTCCACGGTGAAGAGTTCGAGCGCTACCGGCGGCGGGTCAACCGGTACGTGCCCATTGCACCGGGGCCGAGCAGCCGCAGACGCTAAGGGAAATGCGGCTCCAGCATGGAACCTGATACGCTTTTTCGACGATGTTCGCGCCGGGGAGTGAATCGACTTCCAGAAGGTCCAACCCACCCGATGTCGTCGTATATAGGGGTGTGCCGGCGATCGTCTTCCTGCTGATCCTGTTGTTCTCCGCTCTCCTTTTGCCAGGAAGCGCCGACGCCTTGCCGGCCGCCGGCACCGATACGGCCGCTGAAGAGCTACCGGGCGCTACGCAGATCGGCGGCGAAGCCCGCTCCGAAGATCCGTCCGACTACGACAACCCGATGGAGGCGTTGGCGCCGCGCTTTCGCCAGTGGCTGAAAGCGGCAGCGGCGTTCATCACCGTCGCCGAACGGCGCGCCTTCCTGGCGCTGACCCGCGACTACCAGCGCGACGCCTTCATCGACCGTTTCTGGCGCATGCGGGATCCCTACCCGGAAACCGGCCGCAACGAACTCAAGGAACGTTGGGAGCGCACCGCCAGCACCATCGAGGCGCGCTACGAGACCTTCGAGGACGACCGCGCCCGCATCATGCTCACCCACGGGATGCCGCAGGGCGGCTTCCAGGTGCGCTGCACCACGACCCTGATCCCGGCGGAGGTGTGGGTTTACCAGCGCAGCGAGATGGTGGATTTCTCGTTCTTCCTGGTGTTCATCAAGCCCAAGCACCGAGGGCCGGCGTACATCCTGCGGCCGGGCCAGGAAACCTTCTACCAGGGCACCCTCGAACGCGCCGAAGAGTGCCTGAACGGCAAACGGCTGATCGACGTGCTGCAGGTCATGCGCCGGATGGGGGCGGACTATCAACGGGCGCTCAACCGGGTGCTCGCCAAGCCACGGCCGCGGAGCGAGGAGTGGCTCGCCACCTTCGCCGCTTTCTCCACCGACCTCGAGGAGGGAGCGATTCCCTTGACCGCCGACCTGGAGATCAGCTACCCGGGGCGGCGCGACAGTCGCACGGTGGTGCAGGGCCTGCTTTCCATTCCCCGTGGCGAGGTCGGCATCGGCGAGTTCGCCGGCTATCGCTCGGCGGACTTCCTGCTGGTCGGCGAGGTGGTGGCGGAGGACCGGCTATTCGAGAACTTCCGCTACAAGTACGGTTTCCCGGAGGATTCCCTTCCGGCCACCGAGTCCATTCCCTTCGCCTTCCAGCGCTTCCTGCGTCCCGGCGATTACCGGATGATCTTGAAGCTCGAAGACCTCAACGGCAAGGCGGTCTTCCGGGAGGAACGGGAGATCATCGTGCCGCGGGTGGAGCAGTTGATCGCCCGGCCGAACACCACCGACTCGGAAACGTCGCGCATCTTCGCCGAGGCGACGGCTTCCATCGCCGCCGGCGAGACCACCGTCCGCATCATTCCGCCGCTGGGCGATCTGCAGACCGGCCTGGTGCGCATCGACACCCTGGCCGTCGGCGACGACATCGAACGCATGCGCTTCTACCTGGACGAACGGCTGGTGATCACCAAAAACCGGCCGCCCTTCAACGTCGAGATCGATCTCGGCGAGTATCCGCAGATCCACACCCTGCGGGTCGAGGCGTTCAACGCCGAAGGCCTGAACATCGCCAGCGACGAGGAGCTGATCAACGCCGGCAGCAACCGCTTCTCGGTGCGGTTGATCGAACCGACCAAGGGTCGCCGGTATGCCCAGAGCGTGCAGGCCCAGGCGGAAGTGGAAACGCCCGACGGACGGGAAGTCGAACGGGTGGAGTTCTTTTTGAACGAGCAGATGATCGCCACCCTCTACCAGCCGCCCTACAGCCAGCCGGTGCTGCTGCCGGACTCCGACGACTTGGTCTATGTGCGGGCCGTCGCCTACCTACCGGACGGCAACTTCACCGAGGACGTGGTGTTCGTCAACGCGCCGGAGTACCTGGAAGAGCTGGACGTGCAGTTCGTCGAGCTCTACACCAGCGCCTTCGACGGCCGGGGTCGACCGGTGCGCGGCCTCACCCGGGAAGAATTCCAGGTGACCGAGGACGGTGTGCCGCAGACCATCTCCCGCTTCGAGGAGGTGCGCGACCTGCCGATCCACGCCGGCATCCTGATCGACAACTCCGGCTCCATGCGCGGCAGCCTGGAGAAGGCCCGCCGGGCGGCGCTGTCTTTCTTCGAGCAGGCCATCACCCCGAAGGACCGGGCGGCGGTGATCACCTTCAACAAGTTCCCGCACCTGGCGGTCAAACTCACCAACAACCTGCAGTCCCTGGGCGGCGGCCTGGCCGGGCTGACGGCGGAAGGCGAAACGGCTCTCTACGACAGCCTGATCTTCTCCCTCTACTACTTCGCGGGCATCAAGGGACAGCGCGCCCTGCTGGTGCTCTCCGACGGCCGCGACGAGGCGAGCAAATTCACCTTCGACGACGCCCTCGAATACGCTCGCCGAGCCGGCGTGACGGTGTACACCATCGGCTTGAGCCTCGACTCCGCCGACGCCCGCCGCAAGCTCGACAAACTGGCCGACGAAACCGGCGGCCGCAGCTTCTTCATCAGCGACATCGACTCTCTCGAGACCATCTACACGGCGATCCAGGAAGAGCTCCGCAGCCAGTACCTGATCGCCTACCAGTCTTCGAACAGCGAAGAGGATCGGGAGTTTCGGACGGTGGAGTTGGAAACCACCCGGAGCAACGTCAAGGTAAAGACCATCAGCGGGTATTACCCCTAGCTAGCCCGCGACCTGTTGGTTTCCTACGGGCCGCTGCTCGATGAGGCCGCCGGCGCACTCGCCGTGGAGGAGGCCGCTTCGGCTCGCTCCGACCCTGCCAGCATTCCTAGCTGCCACATCATGAAGATGCGCTGGTCGGCGGTTTCGCGAATGCGATCCGCCAGGGGTTTGCCGGCGCCGTGGCCGGCGGATTGTTCGACCCACAGGAGGATGGGGTCGACCTCCGGATCGCTGGTGGTCGAGGCCTGGAGCCGCGCCGCCATCTTGCGGGCGTGGAGCGGGTGCACCCGGGCGTCGTTCTCGCCGGCGGTCAGAAGCACCGCCGGATAGGGCGTGTCGGCCTCGACGTTGTGGTACGGCGAGTAGGCCTTGAGCACCTTGAAGTGTTCCGGATCGTCCGCCGAACCGTACTCCGGCACCCAGAACTTGGCCATCAGGAAGTGGTGGTAACGGAGCATATCCAGGAGCGGCACGGAGGAGATCACCGCCGCGAACAAGTCCGGCCGCTGGGTGAGGGCCGCGCCGGTCAGCAGACCGCCGTTCGAGCCACCGGTAATGCCCAGGCGCTCCGGCCGAGTGTAGCCCTCGCGCACCAGATACTCGGCGGCGGCGATGAAGTCGTCAAAGACGTTCTGCTTGCGGTCGAGCATGCCCGCCCGGTGCCATTCGTCGCCCAGCTCTCCCCCGCCGCGCAAATTCGCCACTGCGTACACGCCGCCGGCTTCGAACCACGGGAAGAGGGTAGCCGTGAAGGACGGGGTCATGGCGATGTTGAAACCGCCGTAGCCGTAGAGCAGGGTCGGATTGTTGCCGTCCAGCTTCAAACCCTTCTTGTGGACCACGAACATCGGCACCATGGTGCCGTCTTTGGAGCGGTACTTGACCTGCCGCACCTCCACGGCATCCGGGTCCACCGGAATCTCCGGCCGCGCCCACAGGGCACGCTCGCCGGACTTCAAATCCACCCGGTAGATGCTGGTGGGTTCGTTGTAGCTGGTGAAGGTGAGGAAGGCTTCCGTGCGGTCCGCCTCGGTGTCGAGCTCCGCCGAGCCGATGCCCGGTAGGTCGAGGGGACCGAGGGACTCGCCGTCGAGGTCGTAGACTTCGATGCGGCTGACGGCGTTGTCCAGAAAGCTGGCGGCGATCACGCCGCGGCCGATGGAGACGTTTTCGAGCACCCCCGTCGGGCTCTCGGGCACCAGCTCCCGCCAGGACTGCCGCGCCGGATCCGTCAGATCCACCGCCACCACCCGACCGTTCGGCGCGTCGATGGTGGTGTGGAGGTAGAGGGTGTCGCCGATCACTTCGCCGAAACTGCGGGCATCTTCGCCGATCAGAATCTCCGTCTTGTGGAACTCGCCGGTGCGCAGCCAGCGATTGAGATCGACCGCCCACAGATCGTTCGAGTCGGTGCCGGTCCAGTACATCAGCAGCAGCCAGCGGCCGTCGCGGCTGGTCGAGGCGTAGGGACCCCAGGTGGTCGCCAGAGGACCCTCGGTGTACTGCTCGAAGAGCACCGGATCCTGCCGGTGGTGATCCCCCAACAGGTGGAACTTGACCTGGCCGGAGTAGGGATTGTCGACGTCCGCCAGGCGGCGGTATATGAAGCCCGAGGAGTCCGGCAGCCAGCTCGCCTGCTGCACCTTGCCGGGAATCTCGTCCGCCAGCCAGCGACCGCGGTCGACATCGAGCACATGGAGCACCGTCTTCTCGTCGCCGGCCCGGAAAACGCCGAAGGCAAGTAGGGTGCCGTCCGGGTTGGGCGAGGTCCAGCCGATGGAGGTCAGTCCTTCGTCGTCCAGCTCGTTGGGATCGATCAGAACCTTCGGCTCGCCGTCGTGGCCCTCGCGCATATAGACCACCCACTGCGGCTGATCGCCTTCGCGCTGCCAGTAGAAGTAGCGGTTGCGGCGCATGGTCGGCGCGCTCACCGAGCCCACCTCCATCAAGTCTCGCAGCCGATCCTCCAGCGCCCGGCGCCCCGAAAGCTCATCGAGCACCTCCCGGGTGCGGGCATTCTGCTCTCGGGTCCACTCGGCAACCCGGCGGTCGAGGGTCGGGTCCTCGGCCGACAATTCCGGCGCCGCGCTGCCTTCGAGCCAACGGTAGGGATCCGACAGCACCGTACCGTGCAGCTTGTCGCGAGCTGCTTCTTCCTCGGCCGATGAAAAGCCGGTGGCCGCCACCATCACCATGGTGTACACCACCAGCCGCAGCGTCCGTCGAGCGCAGATCGTCCCCATACTTCGCTCCTCATGGTCGAGATTGTAGCCTTCACGAAGGTGCTTTCTTCATGCTTCGAGAGAACTTTCGAGTCTCGGCGGAAGCCCTCCGCCATCGGGATCGGTGACGACATAGTATCGAGGATGTGACCTCCATGGACAGTTCTCTCGCCGAAGGGCTGCGCGCCCGCCTCGATTCTCTGCTGCCGGAGGCGGTGGCGAAGGTCGTGCTGACGGACAACAAGAGCCGCCTCCTGACGGTCCGCAGCGAGCCGGCGAGCGGGGGCGCCACCGCTCCGGCCCTTTCCATTCGCGCCCACCGGGTCTTCGCCGAAGCGCCCGATGAAGTGGTGGAACAGCTCGCGCGTCTGTGCATGCCCCATGCTCAAAGACGTGCGGCTCTGGCCGCCGTCCGTGACTATTTCGAAGCACAGCGCGACGCCCGTCGGGTGCGTTCATCACCGGCCCGCACCCCGCCGATCACCACCCAGGGTGCGGTGTGGGACCTCCGGCTGCTCTTCGACCACCTCAACGAACACCACTTCGATCCACCGATCACCGCCGAAGTGACCTGGGGTCGTCGCCAGGGGCGCCGACGGCGACAGAAGTCCCTGCGCCTCGGCTCCTACGACGCCGATTCGCATCTGATCCGCATCCATCCGGCTCTCGACAGCCGCCGGGTACCCCGATTCGTCCTGGCGACGGTGATTCACCACGAGATGCTGCACGCGGTCTACCCGCCGATCTCCCGGCCGGGGCGACGGCGGATCATCCACGGCGCGGAATTCCGGCGCCGGGAGCGCGCCTATCCGGACTTCGAGCGCACCGAAGCCTGGCTGGCGAAACACCTATTTCGCTTGTGTTGAAACGGACTCCACGACCGAGCGGAGCGCCCGGAACCCTTCCACCAATCGGGGCGACGGCCGGCCGGTGATCGCCTCCGGAATACGAAATACCCGTCCCCGCCGCACAAACGGCAGCTCCCGCCAGGCCTCCTCCCGGTAGATCACGTCCGGCCGCACCTTCTCCGGCGCCACGCCGCACCAGGAGAGCACCATCGCGTCCGGTTCGAGGTCCCGCACTTCCTCCACCGTCAGCGGACGACTCTTGACTATGTCCTCACCCAGGGGGTTGATCCCTCCGGCGGCGGCGATGAGGTCAGTCATCCAGCTCAGGCGGCCGGGGGCGATCACCGGCTTCGGCCACCATTGGAGGAGAATGCGCGGCGTCTCGGCGGCCGGCGCCCGAGGGACCAGCGCCGCCTGCATCTCCGCCACCAGCGCCGCGCCGCGCTCCGGCACCTCCAAGCGCCCGGCGATCTGCTCGATATCCGAGTACACGTCTTCCAGGCCCGTCGGCTCCGGCGCCAGGTAAGGCAGGCCGGCCGCCGCCAGGCCTTCGACCACCCGCTCGTGGCCGTCTACCGTCAAGGTGGCGAGGACCAGGTCCGGCTTCAAGGCGGCGACGGCGGCGATGTCGATCTCGAGGTCCGGCCCCACCTTCGGCAGGGCCTTGACCACCGGCGCCGGAAAGTCCGAGTGGTCGTCCACCCCGACCAACCGGTCGCCGCAACCGAGGGCGCAGACGATCTCGGTGTTCGAGCAGGCGAGGGAGACGATTCTCATGGGGGTCAGTCCTGGTAGGAAAACGCCTCGCCCAGCTTGGCGGCGAAGCGGTCGCGGATCCACTGGCGGTCCCACCACTCCACCGGCGTGACGGGCATACCCTGGATCAAGATGCCGAAGTGCAGGTGATCGCCGCCGGCCAGGCCCGTTTCACCGCTCCGCCCGAGCACCTGGCCGCGCTCTACCCGCTCGCCTTCTTCCACCTCCGTTGACGACAGGTGCGCATAGAGGGTCATCAGGCCGTAGCCGTGATCGACCACCACCACGTTGCCGTAGATGCCGACGAAACGCGCCGCCACCACCACCCCGGCGTTGGCCGCCTCGATCGGCGCCCGCCGCACCGAGGCGAGGTCGAATCCCAAGTGGTACTGGGTGTCCACCGGCTCGCCGTTGTAGGTGTAGGTGCGGCGCACCGCGAAGGGCGACATGACCTGGGCGTTCTTCATCGGCAAGAAGGGCTCGCTCCACAGAAACTCCTTCGCGGACTCGGCGGCCAGCTCCACCAGCCAGCGTCGGTTCTCCTTACGCAGCTCGCCGTTGATCGCCAGGTAGCTGTCGAGCACCGTCTCGCCGGCCCGCACGGACGGCGTCTTGGCGAGAATCTCCGGCACCACCCGCGTCATGAAGTCGTCACTCAGGCGGATGGTGCCCTGAGCGACGGGCTTGGGGGCGAAGGTATCGAGAAAGCGCCGCTCGGCGCGGTTGCCAACATCATCCTGGACGACCAGAGTGACGGCCATCGAGTCATCCAGGTCGTAGGGCAACCCGTAAAGGGCGAAGTAGTCACCGCCGCCGCCGGGCAGCGGAAAGCCCGGAAACCAACGCTCACCGGCCGCCACACCGCTCTCGGTGGCGCCTTCACCGAGGCGGTAGACCACCACCCCGCTGCCGCCCTGCTGCACGTTGTGCTGGCTGGAAATCACCCCGATGGTGGGCGGCGAGAGGCGCACCGGCAGGGTCATCTCCGCCACCACCGGCTGCGGCCGACGCAGCCAGCTATCGGCGCGCTCGGCGATTACCCGCAAACTCGCCCGGCCGGACTTCAGCTCCTCGACGGTGTCGCCCCCCACTTCGAAGGCCAGAAGATCCTCCGCCGTCTTGGCGCCCCACGGCTTCCAGGCCGGCTGCGGCCGCCAGGTCTTCTCCGTCACCGGAAAGGTGCGATCCTCCTGCACCAGCTCGACCCGCGCCCGGTAGAGTCCACGGCGGGGCTCCGCGAGGCGCACCGTGACCGGCGTGGCGCGGCCGATGCCGGGCATCTCCGGCGTCATCGAGACGGACGGCTCGCCGCCGACCCGAAACATCGCCAGACCGCAGAAGACCAATACCAGCAAGATCAACACGGCGAGGAAACGCCGCAGGGAGTTCTTCTTTCGTCGCTCTCGTTCCATGGAGTTCTACCTATTCAAGAAAACCGGTCTCCAGCGACCGGCGGGATCAGCGTCCAGAGGTGCGCTCGTCGCAGTGTACGGATCCGGCGACCGGATCAATTGACCAAAGAGTCCGGATCGGTCGGCTTCGGGAACGTCCGGTGCGGTCGAGGGGACGGGTCCGGCTGGCGCCAGCGGTCTTCCCGCTCCCAGCGCTCGGCCATCGCCTCGTCGCGTTGCTTGCGGCGCCGAAAGGCCAGCAGCGCCAGCAGGGTGATGCCGAGCCACAAGGCCGTGCCGCTGGTCAGGAAGGGCACCCACCGGCGCCAGAAAGTCTGGCGCCGCCAGAAGACCTCCTCGGCCTCCTGCACGGTGTCGCCGGTCGCCGACTGGAAAGCGTTCTCGAAGCTGGCGCCGGCTCCCATGCGCGAAAGGATTTCGCCGGTGACCCACGGGCCATGGCGTCCCCTCAGGTGTTCCACGAAAGCCCCGGAAACGGCGTAGGCGCGGGAGGCCGCGGCGCCTCCGCCGGCGAACAGTCGATCGACCCGCGCCAGCGGCGTGCGGCCGCGGCGCAGCACGTCGAGGGAAAAGCGCGAGCTGTCGCCCAGGTTCCAGGCGCTGCCGGCGGCCATCGCCACCCCCTCGTGAAACCAGCGCGGCACCGGCCGTCCGGCGGCGGCTCGAGAGATCAGAATGTGCGCCACCTCGTGGTGCATCAGTTCCTCGAGGGAACTGTCCGGGTAGCTCGGGCTGCGGGCCGGAAAGAGCACGATCGGCCCGTCGGCTCCCACCGCGTAACCGGCCACCCAGTCGCGCACCGCCCGCGCCTCCGGCGAACCCTCCGGCGCCAGGATCACCCGGATCGGCGGCCCGGGCTGCTCCAAACCGACCAGGCGCATCGCCACCGTCATCCGCTCCGGATCGAAGTCCCGAATGCGCTCCGCCTGGCGCTCGTAGCGCTCAGGGCTTTCCACCAGCAGCTGCGGCACGGCTTCCCCCGGCTGAGGGAAAGCCGCCGTGGCCATCGCCAACCCGAGCAGAACCCAAACCGCATATCGCTTTGCTCTCAAAACTTCCCCTTGCAATCCGCCCTCCCTAGCAGAGTGCCGAGTGCACTGTGCCGCGACCGAGCCCGGAAGGGCTCGGCGGCGGGGCAACGACTCGCCGAGGACGGGGGTGAGCCGCCTCGCGGCGAGGGGGGCGCCAAGCCCCCTGAAACGAATAGCTAGCAGGACTGAGAGAAACCATGTCCGACTTTCTCAGTCCTGCTAGCTGGAGGGCTCCCAAACCACCGAGCCGTCGAGACCCACGTAGCCCCAATCCGTCGCGTTCTTCTTGACCGAAGCGAGGCCGCCGGAGAAATCGTCCACCCGCTGCCACACCGGCTCACCGACGAGCTGGCCGGTGGCATCGACGAAGCCCCAGCCCTGGCCCCGCACCTTCACCGCCGCGCGGCCCTCGGAGAAGGAGTGGGCGTGCTCGAACTGCGGCTCGATCACCACCGTACCGGCGGCGTCGATGTAGGCCCAGTCGCGCCCGATGCGCACCGGCGCCAGGCCTTCCGAGAAGTGGCCGGCCCAGAAATAGCCGGGCTCCAGGACCCACTCACCCTCAGGATTCACAAATCCCCACGTGCCATCTTCCACCCGCGCCGGAGCCAAGCCTTGGCCAAAGCGGTAGGTCTCCGTAAAGCCGCCGATCCAGCGCCCGTCGGGGTCCACGAAGCCGGCGTCACCCTCGGCCCTGATCACCGCGGCGCGGTCGTCGTGGAAAGCGCCGGCCTGCTCGAACTGGGCCTCGATCACCATCTCGCCGGCTCGGTTCACGTACCCCCACAGACCTCGCATGCGAACCGCCGCCAGACCGCTGGAAAACACCGTCACACCATCGAACGCCGGCTCGATCGCCACCTGGCCGCCCTCGTCGATGTAGCCACCGCGCTTCGGCCGATCGCCGGTACCGGTGAGATCCACGATCTCGCCTTCCCGATACTCCTGACGCTTCGCACCGCCCACCACGAAGGCCGCCCGGCCATCGGAGAACCGGTCGACATCCGCAAAGGTCGGTTCGATCACCCACTCGCCCTGCTGGTCGAGAAACCCCCATTTGCCCTCCGACGCGACGGCGATCTTGCCCTCGGACATCCGCCCGGCCACCTCGAACTGCGGCTCCACCACCACGTTGCCGAGCGAGTCGATCAGTCCGACGGGGCCATTGACCCGCACCGCAAAAAGCAGATCCGAAGGCGGCTCCGGAGGCTCCGGAGCGGCACAGCCGGCGGTGAACCCAGCGCAGAGAAGGCTTAGAGCGATCGACGAGAGAAGGGGACGGACAGCGAGAAAACGGCGGATCATGGAGTTCTCCTGAACGATGGGCGACGGGTGGGAGGCAGAGCCCGCATTATCGCAGGGCGTGGTGGCCCGATTCCTCCAACCGGATGAGAGAGTCTTGAATTTCGCCACCCATGATGGCAATATGCCATCATGGGTGTTCAAATCACAGTCCGACACGTCCCGATAGCGATCAAAGACAAACTAGCTGAGAAGGCCCAATGCGAGGGTAGGTCAATGCAGGAATTCCTTCTGGCGGC
Organism: Acidobacteriota bacterium; assembly: GCA_039030395.1. Classification (NCBI taxonomy): domain Bacteria; kingdom Pseudomonadati; phylum Acidobacteriota; species Acidobacteriota bacterium. The sequence continues at coordinate 59,935 of JBCCEF010000004.1, read as the reverse complement.
CCTGAAGCGCATTGCTGAAAAGCCAACTCGAGCCGAATGGGTTGCGAAGGTGGCCGCTGAGAAAGCTGCTTCTCCCACTAGCATCTCCATCGAAGAGATCCTTCGCCACCGGGACGCGGATCGTCGGTGAGAGCTTGCGTAGTCGACGCTTCCGTTCTGGTCGCAGCCCTTACGAATAAGAAAGCCAAGGGAGCGTGGGCTCTGCAAGTCATTCTGGAGTACGAAATCTTCGGGCCTGAGCTTGCCTTGGTTGAGGCGACCAACGTCATCCGACGGATGCATGCTTCGGAACAACTCGACCCATCGAGATCAGAAAAGAGTCGACTCGACCTTCTGGCGTTTCCGATCACCCTTCTCCCATTCGAGCCCGTCGCAGAACGAGTCTGGGAATTGCGGGACAACGTCACCTGCTACGACGCCTTCTATATCGCCCTGGCAGAAGCTCTTGCAACACCCTTGGCAACCCTTGATCAACGCCTGACTCAGGCCTCCGGGCCGAAGTGCAGATTCCTGCAGCCCTAACCGCTCGTTGGCTACTAGCCGCGCAAGGTCACCTTGACATCCTCCGGAAGCACATGATCCTCACGCCGCAGCCGGTTCCAGGCGAAGCCTTCGATCAACTCCGCCGGTGCACACCGTTTCGGCTCGCCCAGAAGCCCGAGGCTCCAGGCCAGGTAGCCGACCATCGCCCGCGGATCGACGCCCGCCTCCCGTAGCGAGCGCAGGGTCAGATCCTCATTGCGCTTCGAAAGCTTTTCGCCGTCTGCCGCCAGCACCAGCGGCACATGGCCGTAGACCGGCGGCGCGCCCCCGAGCTCTTCGGCAAGCACCCGGGCGAGCTGAATTTGCCGCGCCGTCGAAGCGAGGAGATCGAAGCCGCGCACCACCTCGTCGATTTCCATCATCAAATCGTCCACCACCACCGCGAGCTGGTAGGCGAAGAGGCCGTCCCGGCGCTGCAGAACGAAGTGCCCGACGGTGCGATCCACCCGCTCCGCCCGCTCACCCAACAGCAGATCCCGGAAGCGCACCTCCTCGCCATCGACCCGGAAGCGCAAGGCCGCGTCGCGCAGGAACTCGGGCTCATCGAACCAGTCCGGGGGTAGGTCGCGGGGCCGCAGCCGGTCCGGGTAGGCCGCACCATCCGGGCCACCGTGGGGTGCGGTGGCAAGGCTCTGGAGATCCTTGCGAGTGCGGCGACATGGGAAGAGGCGTCCCCGTTCCGCCAGGCAGCGCAAAGCGCGCTTGTAGAGATCGCCCCGCCGCGACTGAGCGTAGGGGGCAAAGGGTCCCTCCTCCTCGTCGCCCGGCCGGCAGCCCTCGTCCCAGTCGAGCCCCAGCCAAAGGAGGTCCTCCATCTGGCCCGCGGCGGCGCCGGCCAACACCCGCGGCGGATCGAGATCCTCCAACCGCCACACCAAGGTGCCACCCGAATGTCGAGCGGACAGCCAGGCCACCAGCGCGGTGCGGGCGCTGCCGAGGTGAAAGTGCCCCGAGGGCGAGGGAGCCCAGCGGCCCCGCGGTCGCCGCATCTAGTCCGCGGGCTCCGCCCGCGACGCCAACAGGTCGACGAAGGAGTGGCGGTATGACCAGATCAGAAAGGCCAGCATCGCGAAGAGCAAGAGGGCGACCGGCAACATTACCGGCTCAAAGAACAGATGGAACAGCAGAACGTTGAGCTGGACGAAGGCGAGAACCACCAGCGACAGCGGCACGAAGCGATCCGCCAGCAGGAGCAGGCCGGCGGCGGTCTGGAGGACCCGCAGCACCCCCAGAGCGCCGCTTTCGGAAAGGAGAGTCAGGAAAGTGCCGGCGTCGCCCGGCAATTCGGGCATCGGCGCGAAGGCGAGGAAACTGTTGACACCAAAGGCGACGAAAATGCCGCCCACCGCCACCCGTACCGGTACGAGAAAGCGCCTCAAGGGAGCCGCCTCACGGCACCCTCTCGGGCGCCGCCCGCAGATGCTCGGCGAATCTCTCCGGCGACTGATTCGTGCCGCAGACAATCAGCGCCACCCGCTGCCCGCGGAGCGACTCTCGCAGCGGACCCCACAAGGCCGCCGTGGCCGCGGCCGCCGCCGGCTCCAGGGCCAGCTTCATCTCGCGAAAGAGCAGCGCCATCGAGTGGCGGATGGCGTCGTCGTCCACTTTCACCAGCTCGTCGACGAAACGCCGGCAGAGGTCGAAGCTGTACTGCGCCGCGTGGGGCGCGCCGAGACTGTCGGCGATGGTGTCCACCCGCTCGATGGAGCGCGGTTCGCCGGCGGCGAAGCTGCGGTGCATCGAGTCCGCCCCGGTCGGTTCAACGCCGATCACCCGACAGGCCGGCCGCATCTGCTTCACCGCCGCGGCCACCCCGCCGCACAGCCCACCGCCGCCGACGGGAATGATCACCGCATCGAGATCCGGCACCTGCTCACACAGCTCCAGGCCCAGAGTCGCCGTGCCCAGCGCCGTCGTCGGTCCGTCGAAGGGATGCACGAAATAGCGGCCTTCCTCGCGCTCGATCTTCCGCACCCGCTCGAAGGCGTGATGAACATCCGGCGCCAGCAGCACCTCCGCCCCCCAGGCGCGGGCGGCCTCCACCCGGAACGGATCGGCGTTCTCCGGCATCACGACCTTGGCACGGCGCCCGGTCGCTTGAGCAGCGAAGGCCACCGCGATGGCGTGATTCCCCGCCGACACCGCCGTCACCCCCTGGCCTTCGGGAAGATCGAGGCAGTTCAGCAGTGCGCCCCGCGCCTTGAAGGTGCCGGTGACCTGGAAGATCTCCAGCTTTAGGAAAACAGCGGTGTCGTCGCCGAGGCGCTCGGTCAGTTCACGGCTGCGCCACTGCCAGGTGGGAGTGGTCACTACGCGATCCGCGAGGCTCTTCCGCGCAGCGCGGATATCCTCAGGAATCGGGATGGATCCGTCGCTCATGGGTGCGATCTTATTGCGCGGCACGGCGGCTCCGCGCCGTCGATCGAGAATCACTAGAGAGCACACGAAATGGTCCTTCGTTTCCAGGGATCTCTTTCAAAGACCAAGAGTTCGCCCAAGACAGCTAGATCGAACGAGCAAACATTGACGTATCCCATCACGTTAGCCATAAGGGCCACATCGGACCGACTTTGAGATACCGCTAGCGCCTTGACAGCTTTGATTCCCTCGAGGCTCTTCTCGAGCACGGCCTGTTTATCTCTCCAGGACTCAAGCAGTTTGGAACGATTGGCGTCTATCAATCGTTCGAGCTCCTGCGAATGATCAGAGTCAGGCCCGTAGAGGCTGGGAAAGTCCATATCTACCCGAGGTCATTCTTGAAGGGATCCACCCATCTCACTTTAGCCAGTTCAAAATCACGCTGATTTCGTGTTGCGACCGTGAGATTCTGAGCCAGTGCCGAAGCCGCGATCATGCTGTCCTTGATCGGCATGGCGCGACCGGCAGCGCGGAGATCAGCCAGCAGCCTAGCCCAACGCATCCCGGTAGATGCGCTCCAACTCAAACACTCGATCGACGCGATTCCCTCGTCGAACCATTCTTCTAGACGACGCCGGCGACGCCCCTTTGGCAACCTCAAGATGCCAAAGCGGACCTCTCCCAAGACGATGGGATCGATCACGATCTCGCGTTCGTGTCGGAATAGCCATTCCAGGACCTCTGGGGCAGGATCGGGCTTGGTCGGTTCGCTGAGGACGTTCGCGTCCACCAGGTAGCGAGTCACAGGGTGTCTGTCGACTCCGATTCGATGGGAACGAAGAAACCTTTCTCAGGGCAGCTCAATAGCCAGTCCACCAACCCTCGATTCTTCGGCGGATCGAGCCGTTTCAGCCGGTACTCTCCATCATCCAGCCGCTCGAACTCGAAGGTTTGGCCGGGTTCGATATGGTCCTGCCGGCGAACTTCCGCCGGAACGACGAGTTGGCCTTTGCTTGAAATCGTCGTCTTCATGTCGGGTAAGATATCGTCTTACTCGATACCTGTCTACTGCCCCTCCCCACTCACATACTCCCCAGCCTCCACAAACCGCACCAGAAACGACCCCTTCTCCAGCGGAAACAGCGCCTCCTCCGGTTGGCGCACCAGCACCGGTCCCAGGTAGGCGACGAGTTGGAGCACCACCAGTCCGAACATCGCCGACCACACGAGGATCGGGCCGACGGCCGCTCGGTTGCCGAGGGAGCGGAAGAGGAATCTCGCACCGAGGAGGGCGACGAGGGTCCACAGCAGCGCGTGGAAGAAGACGACGAAGCCGAGGGAGCGGCTGGAGACCGAGAACAACCAGAGGATCGGGCCGAGGGCGAGAAGAACCAGGCCGGTGAAGGCGGCGTAGCCGGCGAGGAGGGGAGCGAAGGCGCGGCTGGGAACGTGCACTTCGCCGAGGCGGTGGAAGACGATGAAGCTCGGGATGCAAAGGAAGAGCGCGCCGGCGCCGATGAGCGTGGCCTTGAGGGTGGCGATGAACACTTGCCCGCCGCCCGGCTCGAAGAAGCCCGCAAGGGCGCCGTAGAGGGCGAAACAGGCCAGGGCGATGACGCTGAGCCGCACGACATCCCGGAGGGTGGCGCGGACGATCCACGGAGCGAGACCCTCGCCGGCGCTTCCCGCCGAAAGAACGTGCGACAGGAGGCCGCCTTCGTTCTCGATCTCGACGGCTGGGGAGTTCACTTTCGGTTTCAACTCTTCGTCGGTCATCTCTTCCTCTCCTTCGGATCTGCAGCGGATGCTCCCGCCGGCTCCGCCCGCTCGGGCGCGGCCAGCAGAAAAGGCGCGATGTCGCGCAGGATGAATTCGTAAACGTTGCCGTCGAGGGCGTCGGCGCGCAGGAAAGCCACCGGCTGGTGCACGCTGCCGACGAACGGGCGGAGGGCCCAGGTGACCTCGCCGCCGACCAGGGCGAGGGTCAACACCCAGGCGACGAACAGGTTGCGAGCGCTCTTGCCGCTGGCGCACAGCCACCGCAGGCGGGATCGCAAGGCGAGACAGCCGGCTAGACCGGCTCCGCCCACGGCCGCGACATGCAGCAGGTACAGCAGGTTGTGGGTGGCTTGCGCTTCCGGCGAAGGCTCGTCGAGGGTATGGGTGAAGAGCGCCGCCACCGGCGCCAGCGAGGCCAGCACGACGGCGGCGCGGGCAAAAGTGGCGAGGTTGAGGGCAACGACCGCGCCGAAACCGAGGCGTTCCCCGAAGACTCGGGCGATCAGCACGTTGAACAGCAGGGCGAAGCCCGCCGTCACCAGCAAGGCCAGGGGCAGCTTGATCGCGGCGTAAAGCGCCAGTTCCGCACCGGACCATGAGCCGAGCACCGCTCCGTAGAGGCCGCCGCCAGCGAGGGTTGCCGCAAGGTCGCGTCCGGGTCTGGAAGGGCTCAAAGACTCTCGATCACCGTCGGTCATGGCGGACTGGCGCCGGACCCCGCCGCTCTCCTCAGGATTGAGGAGCCCTGGGTCGAAGGGTCTGGGAGGGGCCGGCAAGGTGATTGGAGCGCGCCGCGGTGCCGAGATCGAGCCGCTCTCGAGGCGGTGTCGTGGCCGAATGTGGCAAGGCGCGGGCACGAGCCGCGAGCGCTTGTCAAGGGCCGCGGCGTTCCGTAAATTGGGATCATGGATACCCACGGAAACGTTGACGGAAGCGGTCGCATCGCCCTGGTGGACGACGAAGAGAACATTCGCGACACGGTGGGCTTCGCCCTGCGCCGGGAGGGCTACCAGGTGGACGCCTATGCCGACGGCGGCGCCGCCTGGGAAGCGCTGGAGAACCCACTGCGCCGGGCCAACGGCGAGGCGCCGCAGGTAGTGATCCTCGACATCCTGATGCCGCGCATGGACGGCCTGGAGCTGTGCCGCCGCTTGCGGAGCGCCTCGGAGCGCCTGCCGATCCTGTTCCTCACCTCGAAGGACGACGAGTTCGACCGGGTGCTCGGCCTAGAGCTGGGGGCGGACGACTACCTGTGCAAGCCGTTCTCGATGCGCGAGCTGCTGGCGCGGGTGAAGGTGCTGTTCCGGCGGCTAGCCCTGGGATCGGCGGGAAGCGACGCTTCGCGCCGGTTGGTGGTGGGGAATCTCGACCTCGACCTCGATCGCTACCAGGCGCGCTGGTGCGATCAGGCCCTGCCGCTGACGGTGACGGAGTTTCTGATCCTTTGCTCCCTGGCGCGGCGGCCGGGCCACGTGAAGACCCGCCAGCAACTGATCGAGGACGGCTATCCGCACGACACCTATGTCAGCGAACGCACCATCGACAGCCACATCAAGCGTCTGCGCAAGAAGGTGGCCGGCGCCGCGCCGGAATTCGACGCCATCGAAACGGTCTACGGCCTGGGCTACCGCTACCGGGACGCGGAGCTGCCCGAGGGGTGAACCGCCTCCGCTCGCTTTCGCCCCTCACCCTCCGCCTGCTGGCCTTCAACTTCCTGCTGGTCTTCCTGCCGGTGGCGGGAAATCTCTCCCTCGGCACCTACGAGCGCCAGCTCCTCGCCTCCCAGGAGCGCGCCATGGTGCAGCAGGGGCGGCTGCTGGCGGCGGCGTTGGCCCGCGGCGCGGCGGATGACAGCACCACCGCCGGCACCGGCGGCGACCCCGGAGGCCTCGACGTGGCCGAGGCGGAGCGGGTTCTCGCTGCCCTCAACCGGCGCCTCGAGGCCCGCCTGCGGGTGGTCGACGCGAGCGGTCGGGTGGTGGCCGATTCAAGCGGCTTCGGGCCGCGGCGCGATCAGACCGAGGTCACCTCGAAGATCTCGCGGAACGACCCGCCGGCCAGCCGCGAGAATGTCCTCTACCGGGTCGCCTCGGCGGCCTACCAGCTCTATCGGCGGGTGCGGCCGGGGCCGGAATTGCCGACCTCCGAAGCCGGCCTCTACAGCACGGCGGAGCCCGGCGGCACGCTCTCCGGCCTGGCGGTGCGGGAGGCCCTTGCCGGGCGCTACGGAGCGGATTTGCGGGTGACCCGCGGCAGCGGGCCGGAGGGCCGCGCCTTTACCACCCTGCACATCGCCATTCCCATCCCCGCCGGCGAGCGGGTGATCGGCGCCGCCCTGGTCTCGCAGTCCACCTTCCGCATCCTGCGCGCCCTGTCGGAGGTGCGCCTGTCGAACCTGCAGGTGTTCGCCGCCTCGCTGGTCGCCGCCTTCGTGCTGTCGCTCCTGGTGTCGACCACCATCGCCCGGCCGCTGGTACGCCTGCGGGACGAGGCCCGTGCCCTGGTAGACCGCCGGGGCCGCCTCAAGGGGCGCTTTCAGGGCTCCGAGAAGCGCGGCGAGATCGGCGACCTGGCCCGCGCCCTGGAGGATCTCACCCGCCGCCTCGAACAGCGCGCCCGGCTGACCGAATCCTTCGCCGCCGAGCTGTCCCACGAATTCAAAAACCCCCTCGCCTCGATCCGCATGGCGGCGGAGATGCTCGGGGACGTGGAGTCCGGCGACGACCGCCTGCGCTTCCAGCGCATGATCCTCGATCAGGGCGCGCGGCTGGAGCACCTGCTGTCGGCGGTGCGCGAGATCAGCGGCATCGACCTGATGATCGACCAGGAAGAGGCGAGCCCCCTGCGCCTCGATCGGCTGCTGGCAGCGGTGGCTGAGGGCTATCGACTGCGCGGCGAGGAGGTCGATCTGGGATACCTCGCCCCGGTCTTCGTGCGAGCCACGCCGGAGCGCCTCGCCCAGGTAGTGGAAAACCTGCTGGACAACGCCATCGGTTTCAGCCGCAGCAACTCGGACAGCCCGCCGGTGCGGCTCCAGCTTACGGCCGACGAAGACTTCACCACGCTGACCGTCACCGACCGCGGCCCCGGCATTCCCACCGAACACCTGGACCGCATTTTCGACCGCTTCTTCACCTATCGCCGGGATTCCGACCGGGAAGGTCACATCGGCCTGGGGCTGGCCATCGCCCGGGCGATCGTCGAGGGCTATGGCGGCACCCTGACGGCGGACAATGTGACGGTGGCCGGCAAGGTGCGGGGCGCCCGATTCACCGTGCGCCTGCCGCGCGAACGGAAGTGATCCTGTCGGCCGCGCTATCCTTCGGAGATGATCGGCGCACGCTCAGCTCTCACCTTTCTCTCGGCGGTCGCCCTCGCCGGCACCCTGGCGGCCTGTGAGACTTCGAGCCGCGAGGAGAACCCTCCGCCGGTAGAAGCCAACCGACCTTCCGAAGCGACCGCGACCGGCCGCTCTCTGGCGCCACCGATCCGCGGCATCACCGTTTCCACCCACCGCGACGGACAGGACTGGGGGAACTACGAGATCGGCCCGACCTTCGACGAACTGAAGGATCTCGGCACCAACTGGGTGGCGACGCACCCCTACGGCTGGATACGCGCCGACGGTTCAGTGCGGTTCCGGTCCTTCGACCCGGAGAATCCCCCGGCGCACCTCACCCGCCCGATCCGCGAGGCCCATGCCCGCGGGTTGAAGATCCTGATCAAGCCGCACCTCGGCTACTGGCGTTCACCGTTCCGCTGGCGGGGCGACATCACCTTCGAGGACGACGCCTCCTGGGAGCGTTTTTGGACCACCTATGAGGCCTGGATCACCGCCATCGCCCGGGCGAGCAGCGGAGCGGATGCCTTCGTCGTGGGGGTGGAGCTCGACCGCACCCTCGACCACGAGGCGCGCTGGCGCGAGGTGATCGCCGCCGTCCGGCGGGAGATCGACGCGCCCCTCACCTACGCCGCCAACTGGCCGGACTTCGAGCGGGTGGGGTTTTGGGACGCCCTCGACCTGATCGGCATCCAGGCCTATTTCCCCATTCTCGAAGGCCCGTTCCGCCCGGGTCCGACGCCGCCGCTGGCCGACCTCGACGCGGGATGGCGGCGGGTGATGGCGCGACTCCGGACCTTCGCCGACGAGCGCGAGCGCGACATTCTTTTCACCGAGCTGGGCTACAACCGCTCCTTGACGGCGCCGGTCAGGCCATGGGAGTACGCCACCGACGATGGCCCCGAAGCCGAGGCGGTGCAGCAGGCCGCCCTGCGCGCCGCTCTGGCGGCGGTGGAAGAAGAGCCGCGAGTGGTCGGCTCGTTTCTTTGGAAATGGTTCCCGATCCCCCATCAGGTGGGTCGCGACTTCCAACTCGCCACCCCGGTGATGCGCCGGGCGATTGCCGATTCCTGGAGCGACGATTCCGGGGCGCCGATTCCCGGAGCGCCGGGAGAATGAAACGGTCCCGGGCCGTCGGCACACTAAAGTAAGCAAACGAATTCCTTTCGCGACTTTGGGCGCGACGAGCGATTCGCTCCGGCGTACCGAGTCCATCAACACCGCCCGGTGGGGCTGCCCGCCGCGGCGGAAGCTCCGGGAGGTGCCGTGCCGAATCCCCAATCGCTGTTCCAGAATCCCGAATTCAAGCTGGACGTCGGCATGGCCGGAGAGCTGGTGGAGCCGGTCGGCACCCAGGCCTTCTCCCTGCCGGAACAGGCCGTGGCGACGGACGGTGCCAGCCTGCAAATTTTCGACCGCGCTCTGCCGGTGAGCGGTTCCGCCGCGGCGACGGCGGAGATTCTGGCGGCGGACGACAGCGTTGCCGATCTCTTCGGCGACGGCGTCGCCTACCGACCGGCGGACGGCGAAAGCCTGGCGCGCCTGAAGGCGGCGGGGCACTTCGGTATCCGTGGCTCCGATGCCGGCGCGACCATTCCCGGAGACCCGCTCTCCCTGACGGCCCGGGGCTCCGTTGACGGTGGCCTGACCTTGACCACGGTGATTGCCGTTGCGGAATCGAACCAGCGCCTCGACGCCTTCCGCCGACTGGCGAAGGCCACCCGCCTACCGGGCCAGATCCATCCCGCCGGCTGGCCGCGGGGCGCCGTCCAGTCCCTCGGTGCCACCTTCGATCTGGAGCTCGGCATTCAGGGACAGTACGGCACGGAGTTCCGCGCCGCGCTGTCGAAAACCGTCTTCGAAGGACTGCCCGTTGCCCTCAAGGTGCAGGGCGAGATCACCGCCAAAGCCTCCCTTGGCCTACACCTCCACGAAGCGATGAGCCTCACCGTCGGCAGCGGCCCGGGCCTGACCGTCTACCCGGACTGGGTGCGCGTCCGCATTGCCCGCCGGCACCAGCGGCAGATCACCTTCGGGGCGATGATCTCGCTGCAGGCGGAGTACGACCTCGGCAGCAGCCTGATCGCTATCCTCGACCAAGCGCTGGCGGACCTTCCGCCGCTACCGCGCCTGGCGCAGTCCTTCATCGAGATCGATCGCCTGATCGCCTCCGGCGACTGGGACACGGTGAAGTCGCAGCTCTCGGGGCGAGCCGCGGACGCCCTGAGCGAATGGCTCGACGGAACCGGCTGGCAGCAATGGGCCGCCGGCTCCCCAAAGGTCAAGGCGCTGCTGAAGGACATCAACGAAGTCGTGGATGCCTACCAGGATCTTGGACCGCGCCTCCAGAGCTGGTGGAATCAGCTCCTCGGGGCGGTGGATCTGGCACCGGGCTCGCCGGTGCGCCAGGCCCTCCAACAACTGGCCGGCCTCGACGCCGATCAGCTTCCCCTCGACGAGCTGCTCACCGGCGACGCAGCAAAGGTCGCCCACCTGGTCGAAGTGTTCACCGGCAAGAGCCTGGAGGACCTCCTGCTGCCGCCGGATTCGGACGGCCGCGAGCTGCTGCGAGATGCCGTCGCCGATGCTCGAAAAGCGGACGACTTCCTGAACTCGGTGCCGAAGAACGTGTTGGGGAAGATCCAGGACTTCGCCGACCGCACCGGAGCCGCCGGCACCATCCGCTTCCTGGCCTCGAATGCCACCTCCCTCGACCAGGCGGAGGCCTGGGTGTCCGAGCGGGTGGAGAGCTTCGCAAGCCGGCTGGTGGACAAGGCCTTCGGCCGACTCACGGCGACGGACCTGAAGAAGATCCAGGGCTGGGCCCAGCGGGTCGAGAAGCTGCTCGACGAACCGAGGGAGCTCGAGGCCAAACTGCGGGCGGCCCTCTCCAAGCTCAAGGGCGATCTCGGCTTCACCCTGTCCCTCGAGTTCGATCGGCTGGTGGACCGGCAGGCCTTGATCGACCTGGAAGTCGATCCGGAAAACAAGTTCGAACGGCTCCACGGCGGGGTGCAAAAGGGGCTCACCCGCGGCAGCATCCGCACCATCCTGCAAACCCTCGAAGCGGAAGGCTCGGAGAAGGAATACCAAGAATCGCCGCTCCCCTTCCTGCTGCGGGAATGCGCCTTCGAGAGCCGCAAGGTGCACACCACCACCGCCTCGACGCTGCTCCACCTCACCGGCCTCGACAAGGTGTTCCAGAGCCTCCAGCGGTCGATCTCCCGCCGGGTCGAGGAAACTTCGGTGCGGGTGATCCAGCGAGCCGGCGACGATGGGCCGGTGTTCTCCCGCCAGGCGACCTACGCCGCCGGTTTCGAGCGCACCGAGATTCGCAATTTGGTGACCAATCGCTCGGCGGTGTGGCTCGAAAGCCGCGAGAGCGGCAGCGGCGCGGACATCTCCCGGGCCTACGACGGTCAGGATCACACCCACGCCTTGCGGTTGTCCTTCTGGCGGGAGGATCAGGAGACCCACCCCAACGCCACCCGCTCCTTGACGAGCGTGCTGTCCGAACTGGGTTTCGTCTTCGCCGGCAGCGCGGCCGGTGACGCTCCCGCGGCGACCGCTCCACCGCCGGCCGCACGCACCCGCTTCGGCCTTTCCGCACAGTTTCCGGGCGAAGCGGCGCGGGCCTTCGGCCAGCACTTGAAGCCCAGCGAGTGGAATCCTTCGTTCCTCTCCGCCGCCCGCCGCTGGTTCGACGACGGCACCGTCGCCGTGCCGTTCCCGGCCATCGCCGGCGCCAATCTCGGGCAAGTACTCGAAGCGATCACCCGCTCGCCGGCATTCGAGGAGGAGTGGGCGGTGGGCAGCCGCGAATTCGCCGCTGCCGTCTCCGGCGGGATGCGGGTGCGAGTAGAAGGAATCGAGAAGCTCATTCAGGTGGTCCGGCCGACCGGCGGCGGTTCTCTCCAGTACCGCTCGCCGTACTTGCCCTTGAAGCGGCTGATCGACGCCCGACGGCCTTCGATCAAACACCAGAAGCGCATCGCCAAGGCCCTGGACGCGGTCACCGGCAGCCGCTCACCGGACGACTACCGGAAGCTCTCGCGCACCTTCGCCCTCGGCTGGAACGTCACCGCCGCCGCCAGCGCGTCGTGGCCGAGTTCGGCCTTTCCGCTGTGGCTGGTGTTGGCGCATCTGACGGCGGTGGCGCCGGAGACCCTGGAGCAGGCCACCGGCATCGCCTTCCTGCGCTGGAGGACGGCGGACCAGGACGACTGGAGTCCACCGGCCGCCTGGAAACTCGAGAACGGGCTGCGGCCGTTCCAGGTGATCACCTAGGAATCAGAGAAATCCGCGCTCGCGCATCCAGTCGTCGCTGTAGAAGGTGGTGAGGTAGCGGGTGCCGGAATCGGCAAAGAGGGTGGCGATGCGGGCCGGGCGGCCCAACTCACGGGCGATTCCCGGCGCCGCGCGCCGCAGCCCGCAGAGCACCGCACCGCTCGAACCACCGGTGAAGATCGCCTCCTGACGGGCGAGCTGCCGGGCGGCGTGGAAAGCCTCCGCGTCGCTCACCTGCACCATGTCGTCGAACCATTCGAACTCCGGACAGCCGATCACCTCTTCGTCACCCAGCCCCTCGACCCAGGACGATTTGGGAGTCACTTCGCGGCCGTGTTTGAAGTGATCCGTGAACACCGAGCCCTCGATGTCCACCGCCACGATGCGGACGGCGGGATCCTGCTCCTTCAAATAGCGGCCCACCCCGGAGACCGTGCCGCCGGTGCCGATGCCGCCGACGAAAGCGTCGATGCGGCCCTCCATCTGGCGCCAGATCTCGGGTCCGGTGGTGCGGTAGTGGGCTTCGTTGTTGATCCGGTTGTTGTGCTGGTCCGGGAAGTAGGCGCCGGTCTCTTCCGCCAACCGCCGCGCCTTCCGGTTGTAGCTCTCCGGATGCTCCGGCGGCAGCTCGCCGTCCACCAGCACCAGCTCCACTCCCAGGGCGCGTAGGCAGTCGAGCTTGGCAGGGCTGGTCTGCCGCCGCACCACCATGCGGCAGGTGAGGTTGTTGAGCACCGCCATCATCGCCAAGCCCATGGCGGTGTTGCCGGACGACGCTTCGAGCACCACGCCGCCCGGATGCAGCCGGCCCTCGGCCATCGCCCGTTCCACCATGAAACGGGCGATGCGGTCCTTCACGCTGCCCATCGGGTTCAAGTACTCGAGCTTGGCGAAGGCCTCCAACGCAAAGCCCTCGACACTGGCGCCGAGGCGCACCATCGGCGTGTCGCCCACGGCTTCGCTGATGCGGTCGTAAACCCGGTGCTCGCTCACGGAGACGGATTATAGGAGCGGATTGCGGCCTTCCCGAGGCAAGGCGGGGCAACCCCGTCACCGGAAGGCCATGCGATCCTCTGCAACCGTTCTTCCGCGGCAACGTATGATTACCCGTCAGCCCGATCTTGAACGTCATCTCAAACAGGAGGTTCCGATGTCCGATGCAACCCTTCGCGGCCGCTTTGTCTGGTACGACCTGACCACCCCCGACCCGGAGGCCGCCAAGGCCTTCTACGGCGAAATCGTAGGCTGGGGCATCACCACCTGGGAGGGCCCCACCGAATACTCCATGTGGACCAACGGCGACCAGCCGATCGGTGGCGTGATGGAACTGTCGGCGGAGCAAGCGGCCGATGGGGTTCCCCCCAACTGGGTGGCCTACATCGGAACGCCGGATGTCGACGCCACCGTCGATCGCGCCAAGGAACTGGGCGGCACGCTGGTCCACGGCCCGGAGGACATTCCGGAGACCGGCCGCTACGCGGTGCTCAAGGACCCGCAGGGCGCGCCCTTCGCCGTGTACACGCCGGCCCAGCAGGCCGACGGTCCGGATGGCCCGCCGGCGGCGGGTGAGTTCTCCTGGCACGAGCTGATGACCAGCGACTACGAGGGCGCGATCGCCTTCTATGGCGAGCTCTTCGGCTGGACGAAAACCGAAGCGATGGACATGGGTCCGGCCGGCATTTACCAGATGTACGGCCGCAGCGAGAACCCGGAAATGCCTCTCGGCGGCATGATGAACCTGACCCCGGAGATGCCGATGCCTCCGATGTGGCTCTACTACGCCCGCGTGCCGGACGTCCACGCCGCCGCGGAAAAAGCCAAGGAACTGGGCGGCCAGGTGGTCAACGGTCCGATGGAAGTACCGGGCGGCGATTGGGTGGTACAGATCACCGACCCGCAGGGCGCGATGTTCGCCCTCCACCACTCGTCAAAGGGCGACGCCTAGGATCCCGGCGAACTTTGGGGACAGTGGGCTATCCGGTCGCGTCGCGCCGGCGGTGCGACCGGAGGCGTAGCCCCGCCCACCCACCGGCGGCCAGCAGGGCCGCCATGAGCAGAAGGCCGAGCGGCCCCAGGACGGGAATCTCGCTCGGCCGGCCGCTCCCCTCCTGCACCACGATCCAGCGGTCCGCCGGCAGGTCCCGCAGCACATCCTCCGTTCCGCTCGGCCAGCGCACCCGAAGCCGCTCCACCCGATCCACTGCGCCCAGCCCGAAGTGGGCCTCGGCCGGGCTCTGGGACACGTAGTTGCTGCCGGCTCGGATTTCCACCAGCTGGGTCACCCCGCCGGCGGTCACCTCCACCCAGGCACCGACTCCCGCCGTGTTTCCCCCGGCACCGGAGAGCCGCACACCCAGGAAGTGTCCCAGGGCACTGCCGCCATCGTTGCGGAAAAGGCGCGACGGACCGTCGTTGTTGGCGACGAAGAGGTCAATGTCGCCGTCGCGGTCATAGTCGAAGCACACCACGCCGCGGCCCTGGCGAGGCGCATCCAGCCCCAGTTCCGCCGACCGCTCGGTGAAGGAGCCGTCGCCCTCGGCGATGAACAGCCGTGCCGGATCGTCGAAGAACTCGTCGGCCCCCTGCAGCGGCATGCCGTTGACGTGGAAGAGATCGAGCCAGCCGTCGTTGTTCAGATCGGCGAAGCAGCTCCCCCAACCCCAGTAGCCGAAGCGCACCCCGGCTTCATCCGTCGCATCCTCGAAGGTGCCGTCGCCGCGGTTGCGGTAGAGGCGATTGCCGGTGATTCCCCAGTTGCCCGCCACCACACCATCCGGATCCCAGATGCTGGAGACGAACCAATCGAGGTCGCCGTCGCGGTCGTAGTCGCCGACCGCGGCGCCCATGCCGTTCTCGTCGGTAATTTCCGGCCCGGTGATCTCCCCGAAACGCCCGTCGCCGAGATTGCGGAAGACTTGGCTGGTACCGAAGTCCGCCGCCAGCAGAAGGTCCGGTAGGGAATCGCCGTCGATGTCGCTGAAGTTGGGCGTGAAACTGAAGTCGCGGGCGGCAAAGGCGGCCCCCAGGCCGGAGGAGGCATCGATATCCGCAAAGGTGCCGTCGCCCCGGTTCTGCCACAGATGACCGGAGGAGCCGGGCACGCCCCAGTGGCTCAGGAAAGCGTCGAGATCTCCGTCGAGATCGATGTCGCCGAAGGCGATGGAAAAGGTGTCCCTTGTGCTCCGAATACCGGAGGGTCCGGTCGTTTCTTCGAAGCTGCCGTCGCCGAGGTTGCGAAACACCCGCGGCGCCGTACCTCCGATACCGCCGACCATCAGGTCGAGCCAGCCGTCGCCGTCGAGATCGCCAAAGTTCGGTCCGCTGCCCCGTTCGCCGGCCACCGCCACCCCGGCAGCGGCGGCCACCTCTTCAAAGGTGCCATCGCCGAGATTGCGAAACAGGCGATTGGGGGTCACCGTGCCGGCGACGGCATAGAGATCGACCCAACCGTCGCCGTCGTAGTCCCCTGCCGCCACCCCGCCGCACATCATCGCCGGCTCGGTCAGCGGAATCGTGCCGTAGCCGTGTTCGTAGCGCACCCCGGCTGAATCCGTGACCTCGGTGAAGGTCCAAGCCTGGCCGTAAGCCGCCCAACCGATGCCAGCCACGAGAACCAGAAGACCCCATCGGAGAAACAGAGAGGTATGCAAACGCATCCCTCGGAGCATACCGTCTTGCGCTCCCGGATGAGACGTCGTAGCATAAATGCAAATTCATCTAAGAGCGCAAATCGCCCGTCGCCATTGACTTTCTTCCGTATCGGCGTAGGTGTATCGCGCTGCGACCGGTCTACGGAGGTCCTGATGCGGTACTCAACCCGTGGTCTTCTCTTCGTCGTTCTCGCCCTGGTTTGCGTGCTTCCGGCAGCGGCCTTCGTGGAACCCACCCACACCTCGGAGCTGGACGGCCTCCAGAAGCGAGACCCGGGAATGGGCGAGGGGCGTCAGGTCGCCTCCTTGGCGGAAGTTCAGAGCCTTCTTGCCGAAAGCGACACCTGGGCGAACTATGCCGCCACCCTCGGCCCCCGTAAGGAGGTCTACTTCGACCTCGGCACCGGCGAGCCGGCGATGGTCAAGGGTGCTCCGGTGGCGATGATTCCGGGTCGCGGCAACGACCTGACCCTCGATTCGCTATCGGCCCGCGCCGGGCAGCGCATCGCCGAGGTCGACGAGGCGGTGGTCACCGGCGCCATCGACGCCTTCCTGGACGATCATTCGAAGCTGCTCGCGGTACCACGCTTCGAAATCGCCCACCGGTCGACGGACCAGATCAACGACCACATGTGGCTGGTGACCTACGAACACCGGCCCTGGAACGTGCCGGTCTTCAGCTCCCGCCTGACCTTCGTCATCGGCCACGGCAACCTCATTTTGTGGGGCAGCGAAGATTTTTTCCCGCTGGCCGCCGGCGCCGCCACGGAACCGCGCGTCGACGAAATCCAGGCCAAGACCTTCGTCGAGAACTACGTTCAGTGGGACACCAAACGCGACCGCTGGGATACCGAGCCGGAGCTGCTCTACCTGCCGCGCAAAACCGGCCTCGGCGCCCTCAGCGCGGAGTTGCCGGGCAAGAGCCATCGCCTCGTTTGGGAGATGATCTTCCGTCGCCAGGGCGTCATCGGCACCTGGTTGGCCCACCTGGACGCATCGACCGGCGAGGTTCTCCAGTTTGCGGACATCAACCAGTATGGCTGGGTACGCGGCGGCATTGAGCCCAACACCTGGACCGACACGGAAGAGAACCGTCCGCTACCGCTGGTCAACCTCAGCACCGCCGGCTTCACCTCGATCGAGAGCCTGCACACGGAAGCCGGTCCCTTCGACGCCAGCCTCGACGGCGAGCTGACCCGCATCCAAGACCAGTGCGGCGGGGTCGGCTTCCCCGTCCTCGCTGCCGACGGCAACGACAACGTCAACTTCGGCAGCGGGCCGCCCAACCCCGACGGCGACGCCGACTGCACCACCAACGGCATCGGCGGTCAGCACAACACCCACGCCGCCCGTTCGGCGTACTACCACATCACCCGATTGAAGGATAAGGGCCGGAGCTGGCTACCGGCGAACACCTGGCTCGATTCCTCCCACGATGTGCGGGTCAACATCGAAGACACCTGCAACGCCTACTGGTCGCCGGGCGGCGGCTTCAATGGTTTCTTCCAGGAAGGGTTCAACACCCAGCTCAACCTCTTGTGCTGGAACACCGGCGAGGTCGCCGCGATCTTCCAGCACGAAGTGGGCCACGGCCTAGACCAGAACGACGCCCAGGGCACCGCCGACGGCGGCACCGGCGAGACCTACGCCGACACCCTGGCGATGTTCGATCGTCACGAGTCCTGTATGGGACCGAGCTTCTGGGACCGCATGTGTCCGAGCTACGGCTTCCCCTGCACCGAGTGCTCCGGCGTGCGCGATCAGGACTACGCGAAGCACGTCGACAGCGGCGGCGTACCGGTCACCACGCCGTTCACGCCGGACAACTTCACCCGCACCTGCCCGGGTCCCGGCTTCAGTGCCGGCCCCTGCGGCCGACAGGTCCACTGCGAGTCGATGCCCGCCGGCGGCGCGATGTGGGATCTGGCGGTTCGCAAGCTCGCCCCGGCCCTCGACATCGATTCCGCCTGGCTGATCGCCGAGCGCACCTGGATGCTCGCGATGCAGACCTCCACGGCGATGTTCAACTGCAACAGCGGCACCTTCGTGTCGGACGGATGTGCCGCCACTTCTTGGTTCCAGGGGCTGTTGGCCGCCGATGACGACAACGGCGACCTGACCGACGGTACACCGCACGCGGCCTTCCTGTTCGAAGCGTTCAACGATCACGCCATCGCCTGCGGCAGCGTCGGCGATGCCGGCAACCAGAACTCCTCCGCCTGTGCCGCCCTGGCGACACCGGCGGTCACCGCCACGGCGGCCGCGTCCACCATCGACCTGTCGTGGCCGGCGGTAACGAACGCCCAGGGCTACGCCGTGCTCAAGAATCACGGTGAGTGCAACCGCGGCTACCAGCAAGCCGCCAACCTCGGTTCCGGCGCCACCAGCTTCAGCGATCCGGATGTGGTGGACAACCAGTCCTACAGTTACCGGGTGGTGGCCCTGGGGGCCGCCGGAGACCTCGCTTCGAACTCCTGCTATTCAGACATATCGAACTGCGCCGAAGCGACCATCAGCTCGTGCCCGGCGGCCATCGCCTCGGCACCGGCCTTGGCAACCCCGGCGGACAATGAAGTGACCGTGAGCTGGGACGACAGCGGCACCTGTTCCGGCTTCAACCTCTACCGCCAGCAGGGGGGCTGCGCGGCGGGTGGCGGCTTCCTCCAGGTCGCCAACAACGAGAGCACCTCGCCCTACACGGACAACGCGGTCTCCGGCGGCATCACCTACGGCTATCGCCTCTCGGCCCTCGACCCGAGCGGCTCCTTCGAAACCGGCCAGTCGCCCTGCGCCGAGATCACCCCGACGGGACAGTGCAACGAGATCCCGACCTTCGACTCGTCGGCGGTCACCGCCGAGAACCGCGAGAATGTGGAGTGCGGGGTCACCCTCGACTGGACCGCCGGCGCCACCACTTGCCCGGCCCAGGCGGTGGTCTACAACGTCTATCGCTCCACCATCCCTGGCTTCGAGCCGGGAGACGCCAACCGGATCGCCTCCAACCTCGCCGCCACCACCTACCTCGACACGGATGTCGACTCCGATGTGGAGTACTTCTACACGGTGCGGGCGGAGGCCCTGTCGGGTCTCGGCGGCGGCCCCAACGGCGGCGTCGAAGACACCAACTCCAACGAGGTTTCGGCGGTGCCCACCGGCCCCTTCTCACCGCTCTTCGAAGACGACCTCGAAAGCGGCTCCGGCCAGTGGGCCTCCACCACCGGCCCGACGGACGAAACGACGCCGGCCTGGGCCCTGGTGACCGACGATTCCAACTCACCACCGACGGCCTGGTTTGCTCCGGACACGGCGGACGTAGGAGACCAGCGCATCGAGTTCCTTGCGGACGTCGGCATCACCAGCGGTGCAGGCCTGCTGCGCTTCTGGCACCATTACAACACCGAGGCGACCTTTGACGGCGGCGTCCTCGAGTACTCGACGGACGGCGGAACGAGCTGGTTCGACATCCTCGCCGGCAACGGCGGTTCGGTGCCGGACAACGGGGACCGGTTCCTCGCCAACGGCTACGACAACACCATTCGCGCCACCGCCACCACCAACCCGGTGGCCGGTCGCGATGCCTGGAGCGGCGACGGCGGCACCACCTTCCTGCAGGTGATCGTCGACCTCGGCGACTTCGACGGGGAAACGGTCCGGTTCCGCTGGCGCATGACCAGTGACACCTCCGTCTCCCGCGACGGCTGGTGGGTGGACGACGTGGAAGTGGTGCAGGGCTCGATGTGCAACGACGACAGCCTGATCTTCGCGGACGGCTTCGAATCCGGCGACACCCTGTCCTGGAGCGACACCATCGATTGACCGGTCACACCGTGGCTTGGGAACTCGGGGCGGCCTGCGGGCCGCCCCTTTTCGTAGCCTCCAAGGGTCAAGGGCTGATACGTTGCCCTCACCAGACCTCTATCGAACCCGCGAGGAGAAACCAACGATGGCCGTAGATATCCAAGGCAAGTACCAGGGCAACCTCAAGGTCCGCCTACAGCACGGACCTTCGGGTCAGAAGGTCACTACCGCTGCGCCGATCGACAATCAGGGCGACGGCAGTTCGTTTTCGCCCACCGACCTCGTGGCCGCGGCGCTGGGCGCCTGCATGGTGACCCTGGTCGCCATCGTCGGCGAGCGGGAAGGGATCGACTGTTCAGGGGTCTCTTTTCGCCTCGAGAAGCACATGAACGCCTCTCCACGGCGCATCGGGTCGGTTCCGGTGACGATCCTCATGCCGCCGGGACTGAGCGACAAGCAGCGCACCTTGCTCGAGCGGGCAGCCCTCACCTGCCCGGTCCACCGGAGCCTCCACCCGGAAGTCGAAAAGCCGGTGACCTTCGACTACGGAGCGTAGGCCCTGCGGGAATGCCTAGCCGGGCGCCTGCTCGAGCACCCGCAGTAGACGGCTGGCTTCGGGGTGGCCAGGCTCGACTTCCAGCGCCTGCCGTAACGCCTCTTCGGCCTTCGCCGGATCACCGAGGCGGAAGGCCACCTTGGAGATGGCAACGTACACGGCGGGAGAGCGGAAGCCGTTGTCCACCGCCGCCTGGAGGGCCGGGAGGGCCTCATCGAAACGACCTAGGTTTGCCAGCATGGCGCCGAGGTTGAACTGATTGCTGGCGTTGTCCGGGTTCCGCTCCACGGCTGAGGTCATCGCCTCCAGGGCTTCACTGGTCTTGCCTTGCTGAGCCAGGCTGGCAGCGAGATTCGCCAGCACGCCGGGGTTCCCCGGATCGGAGGCGAGCACCCGCCGCAGGAGGCGCTCCGCTTGCGGCGCCCAGCCCTGCCGCAGGGCGATCACAGCCACCTGGTTCATCTGCGCCATCTGGCCGGCGGCCAATTCGAAGGAGCGATCCAGAAACGCCCGCGCCTCCCTTTCCCGGCCGGTCTTGCGCAGCAGACCGATCTTCTGCTCCGTCGCCAGGTGGTCGAGGGGGTCGATCGCCAGCGCCTGGTCATAGGCCGCCAGGGCCTCTTCCGGCCGCCCCATCTCCTCGCGCAACAAACCGACGGCGGCGAAGAAGGCAGCCTGCCCACCGTAGCCCGGGCGGATCCGCTCCAGGGCGGCCTCCGCTTCCGGTAGCCGTTGGACGCGCTTGGCTTCGTCCACCAGGCCGGTCACCGCCGACATCGGCATCGAGCCGCTCTTGGAGAATCCTTCCACCAGCAGATCGAAGGCGTCGCCGTGGCGGCCGCGCAGGGCCTCCACCTGGGCCAGGGCGGCCCACGCGGTGCCGAAGGTGGGCATGCGATCCACCGCCACCCGGTACTGCTCCTCGGCCTGGTCGTATTCGCCCTTGCGCTGGTGGATACGACCCAGGTTGTAGGCCTCCGTCGCCATGCCCTGCAGGTCCTGGGAAGTGGCGCCGCGCGGCTCTGCGGCGGAGCGGGTTCCATCGCC
This sequence comes from Acidobacteriota bacterium, assembly GCA_039030395.1. Classification (NCBI taxonomy): domain Bacteria; kingdom Pseudomonadati; phylum Acidobacteriota; species Acidobacteriota bacterium. The sequence goes on along the minus strand of JBCCEF010000004.1, from coordinate 38,577 downwards.
GGCGGGCCTGCCCGCCGGCGATGGTTGCTTTCGATCTTCGAGCACACTGGCCGAGATGTAGCCGAGGGCGACGAGTTCGCGCAGGCGCTCCTCATCGAGAGCCGAGGCCACCCGGGTGGTTCCGGGACGCTCCCGCGGCAGGATCTCGAAGCTCGCCAGCTCCGCCCGCGGCCCGACGAGGGGCTGGGCCACCTGGGGGAGCACCTTGCCGGGCATGTCGTCCGGCACCGGCAGTCCGAGCGCCGCCAGCACCGTGGGAGCGACATCGAACACCGAAGCTCCCCGCACCGTACCGCGCTCGACCCCCGGGCCGGCAGCCACGAACACCCCGAACTCGCGATGCCACTGAGGAGCGCCGGCGGCGAAATCCGAAGGATCGCTGGTGGGGCGCGCTTCACCGGTAAAGAAACCGTGATCGGAAACCAGCATCACCACCGTATCGGACGACACCTGCGCCAACAGCTCCCCGAGCAGCTCATCGGCGTAGCGGTAGCCCTCCTCCAGGGCCTTCCCAAAGCGCCGCACTTCACCCTCCGTCACTCCCGGCAAGGGTGGGGGCAAGAACCGCGCGAACAGGTGACCGATGGTGTCCGTCAATTCGTAGTAGGTCATCGTGAGGTCCGCCTGCTCGGCGAGCAGCGATCGGGTGATGGCATGGTACGAGCGGGTGGTTGCCAGGATCTTTCGCAGGTGATTGACTCGCTCTTCCTGGCGGCGGTCCGGCGGCAGGCTGTCCCACAGCCGCGCCAGCTCCGTGGCGTCGATGTCCACGAAGCGCCGCATGTCTTCGAAGGGCACCTGCTCCGCTGCCACCAACCGCTCCTGCACCCGCTCCCAGGTTGCCTCCGGGTAGACCTTTCGGTCGTTGCCTGCGGTCTCCTCATAGTCGAAGAGCTGATAGGCGACGCGGTCCGTCACCATCGTGCCCTGGATTGCCTCCGCCGGCCAGGTGGCCCACCAGGCGACCACGTCCGTCGCCAAATCAAAGGCCGGGAGGATGGTCCACAGGGCGTGGACCTTGCGCGACGCCGAGCTGATCGGCACCAGGCCGCCGCTCTCCGGATCTTGGACCAGGAAATCGGCGATGCCGTGCTCGACCACCGGCTTGCCGGTGGCGATGGTGGTCCAGATCAGGGGCGAAAGCAAAGGCTTTTCGGCGCGTAGCTCGCCGGAGACTCCACGGCGGATCAGAGAGTCCAGGTGAGGCAGCTTTCCGGCTTCGAGGAGCGGCCGAATCATCAGCCAGTCGGCACCGTCCCAGCCGATCAGCAGAACTTTGCGGCCGGTGGGCCGGGCCTGGCTCTTCAACTGGTTGCGCACTACCGCCGCCGCCACCGGATTGCGCTCCACCGGTACCCGCACGTCGAGGGCCGGCACCTCCAATCCGGCATCAGTCAAGGCCGTGAGCAAAGAACCCGTCAGGCGTTTCTCGGCGTCCGGCTGGAAGAGATCCGAGGAGTCGATCTCGCGCACCACCGGCTGCAGGGCGGCGGTGGTGACGGTGACCAGACCGTCGCCGAAAATCCCGTCGCCGGCCGCTTCCAACCAGGCCGCTTCACCGCCCTGTGCTACTCCGAAGGATCCGGCCAGAGCCAGCGCGATGGAGGCGCCCTCGGCCGTCTGTACCTGGACGTCCTGTGCAAAGGGAATCGGCTCCCGCGGCAAGCGGCGGACCTCCCCGCTTCCGGGCAAGCGCCAGTGCCACCCTTCCTCATAGACCTTCGGAGGCGAGCCTTGCTGTACCGCGACCTCGCCGGGCCGAACCCGGAAGGCGCCGAGCGCCAGAACGGCGATCACGAGGAGAAGAATCGGTAGGAGTACGCGCTTGCTCATGACCCACCGAGCCTAGCAGGAAGGGAATGGAGAAAGGGGTTTCGCCCAAACAGAAAAAGGAGGAGCCCGAAGGCCCCTCCTTTCATGACCTACTGGAAGATCGCTTAGAAAGCGAGCTTCACGCCGAACCGCACCGTGCGAGGTGCCTGGAAGGTCGTCGGGGTGCCGAAGTTCGGGTTGCCATTCGGGCACGCAGTGCCCCTACCGGTACCCGGACCGCCGCAGTCCGGTGGAGTGGGCGTCGCCGTCAAACGTTCGAACGTCCAGTCCTGGTCAACAGTCGTCGCCTCCTGCTCATCGGTGACATTGAAGATGTCGCCGATGAGCTTCAGCTCGACACCGTTACCGAACTCGATCGGGTACTCGACGTGGAGGTCGAGGTTCCAAACGTCCGGGGTCCGACCGAAGGAACCGCGAGGCGTGACGAAGCGCTCGCTGGTGCCGTAGATCGGGTGGGCACCCAACTGGCTGATCGGCGTACCGGACAGGAACTGCCCGTAGAAGCCGGTGATCAGCTTGAAGGGCCACAGGTAGGAGCCGTAGATCTTGAACTGGTGCTCGCGATCGTTCGGCAGCAGGCCTTCGGCACCGACCAACAGGGACGGCAGGTCGTACAACGAGGTGATGTTCGGGTCGAGCTGGCCGTTGTCCTGGCGGAAGAGACCGCCGTAGTTGCCAAAGTTCTCCGAATTCACGTAGCTGGAGTAGAGCTGCCAGTTGTTGGTGAAGCGCTTGTTGATCGTAAGCTCGATGGCCTCGTAGTCACGCACCGGCTCCGGGAACACGGCCGGCGACGCCAGCGGCGCACCGGTCACCGGGTTAACGGTCGTGATGCCGCCCGGGTTGGTGATGAAGTAGGTCTGGCCACCGTCGACCGAGATGTCCTCGATCACGTTCTCGATGCCGCGCTCGGTGTACTTGATACCCAGCGCAACGTTCGGCATCACCTCGTACTCGAAGCCCACCAGGGTCTCGGTGGTGTACATCGGCTCGATGTCGTCGCTCACGCCAACGCCAACGCCCAGCGCGTAGGTGTAGAAGTGCGTGCCGGGGTTGGCGGCCGTCGGCAGGTTGCCGTTCGTCGGGTAGTAGAAGTAGTAGAAGTTGAACTGCTCGTTACCGAACGCGCGAGCGTTGATGTCGAGCGGCACAGACTCGTAGAACTCACCGTAGTGACCGTAGAGCTTCGAACGGCCGTTCTGGAACACGTCCCAGGTGAAACCGATACGCGGCGCGACCATGTCGCTGAAGCCGAAGTCCAGGGCCTGGGTAGAGTTTGCCGAGGGGTTGCTGCGGGAAGCCGCCGTCGCCGAACCGGTCGACTCGAACTGGTCGGCGCGGACACCGAGGTTCAAGGAGAAGTAGTCGTTCAGACGAACGCGATCCTGCACGTAGAGCGCAGCCTCGTCGGTCTCACCGACGGAATCCTGGTCGTACTCGATGAGCAGACCGAAACCTCCGGCGTTATCTAAGAGCAACCAGCGCTGTCCGGCAAGGCCTTGCGGATCGTAGACGAAGCCCGTCTCGTCTGCGGCCGGACCGGCGACGGCACCCGGGTAGTGGGCAGCGTCGGTGTACTCGACCGCACGCACGGTGGTGCCGACCTTGATTTCGTGATCGACCGGTCCCGTAGCCCCGAACCAGGTCAGAGCGCCGCGAGCTTCCTGCCGCTCGGAGTCACCGGACTCCTGGACGAAGGTGCCGCCGCGGCAGCCGGCGTTAGCGACGAATCGCGTATCGAACTGCCCCGTGGAGTAGCACGGGAAGCTGGCGTCAAAGATTGCCTCGGACTGACCTCCAAAACTGCGAAGAGAGTAGAAGGGCGCATCGGTCAGCGGCTCGACTTCGAAAGTCTCGTCGTAGGCGCCCACACTGACCTCGGCAAACAGGCTCGAGGACAAGGTGCCGTTGTAGGTGACGCCGTAGTTGTTGGCGCCGCGGTCGGAGTTGCTGGCCACGATACCGGCACTGTTGCGGACGCCGTCATTCGTGCGCTCGCGAGGGTCACCGAACAGCGAGAAGACCACCTGATGGCTAGGGTTGAGCTGCCAGGTGAGCTTGCCGGCGTAGAAGAGGGACTCCTCCTCCTCGGCATAGGTGGTGAGATCGCCCCGGCTGGTGTAGTTGTTCTCGACGACCGACGGATTGATGGCCACGAAGTACCACAGCTTGTCCTGGATGAGTTTGCCGCCGACGGCGGCGCCGAAGTCATACTCGGTGAAGCCCAGGTCGGTGCCGAAGACCGCCGTCGACGGGCTGTCGGACTGCAGGCTGTCGTCGGACCAGTAGCCGAAGATGTCGCCTTCCAGCTCGTTGCCACCGGACTTGGTCACGACGTTGAGGATGCCGCCCAGGGCGCCACCGAACTCGGCCTCGTAGCCACCGGTCTTGACCTCGACCTCCTTGATGAACTCGAAAGGCACCGCGGTACCGGTGGTGCCGAAGGCCGGATCGGTGGTGTCGAGACCATCGATCACGTAGCGGTTCTCAGCGGCGGAGGCGCCACCGATGGAGGGGTTGTCGCCCAGGCCGCCGCCGACCACGCCCGGCGCCGCAAAGGCCAGACCGGCGAAGGTACGGGTGGTGGGGAGCTCTTCGAACAGATCCTCGCCGAAGCTGGCGCCACCGGTGGTGCTGGTGGTGTCGATGATCGGCGCGGCGCCGCTGACGGTGACCTGGTCACCGAAGGCGGGGCTCATGGTGAGCTGGAGGTTGACGGTGCGTCCCAGGCCGACATCGATGCCGCCCTGCTCAAGGTTCGAGAAGCCGTCGAGGGCCGCCGTCAGGTCGTAGTCGCCGACCGGCAGGCCGACGAAACGGAACTTGCCTTCGGCGCCGGTCACCGCGACACGGTCACCCTGCAAGCTCGGGCTGGTGAGCGTGATCGTCACGCCCGGAAGGGCCGCGCCGCTGTCGTCCACGACGGAACCGTCGACACGACCGGTCGTCTGGGCGAAGGCGGCGGGGACCACCAGCAGCACAATCGCCGCGACGGCCAAGCCTTTGATCCACTTAGAATTCATGCTTTGGAACCTCCTAAAAATGTCCCAATGGGCGAAGTCCGTCGGACACGCTCCGCCGGATCTTCGGTTGTCTAGGTTGCGCACCCTCGGACGTGGATGCCGGACGACTTGTTCGCTCGTCAGGCCGTACTCATCAATGGACGTCTCGTTTCCGAGGCGCGCTCTGCGTTCTCGCTAGAAACTAGAGCATACACCATGCCATCCTCCGGCGGTCAAATGGCGGACAAACATACACCTGGAAACAAAGCACTTAGCACGACAAAACCCTCGACGGCCGGAAGCCGCCGAGGGTCGATATCCAAAGGGCCGAAGATTCGATTCAATGAAATGAATCGCCTGTAGCAGCCTCGCTAGCCGAGGTAGCTCAGCATTTCCTTCGCCGTGCCCACTTCGGGATCGTCCGGCACCTCGTCGATAAACTTCTGCAGGTGCTCCTTGGCCTTGGCGCTCTCACCGCTGTTCACATAGCAGAGACCGAGGTAGTAATGGGCGCGCAGGTAGGTCGGATCCGCCGCCAGGACCTGCTCGAAGGCGGCCGCGGCGCCGGCGATGTTGCCGCCGTCGTACATCGCTTCGCCCTGGTCGAAGAGCGCCCGGGCGGTTCCTTCAGGATCCTCCGCGGACATCTGCTGGAAGACTTCGAGGGCCGCCTGGTCCTGCCCCAAGCCGCGGTACGACTCGTACTTGAATTTCAAGACGTCGGCGGTCATGCCGGGATCGATTTCCATCGCCAGGTCTGCCGCCGCGATCGACTTCTCGAACTCTTCCTGCAGGAAGTAGACCCGGGCGAGGGCGTTATGGCCGGCGGCCAGTTCCGGATCCAGTTCCACCGCCTCCTCAAAGCGCGCCCGGGCGGCGTCGAGATCGCCCAGGCGAGCCGCTTCGGCGCCCTCGTTGAAAATCCGCACCGCGGTGTCGGTGCCGCCGTCGGCTTCCTTGAGCTGCTCGAGCACCGCATCCGCCTCGGCGTCATTACCCTGTTCCCGGTAAACGTCGTACTGCACCCGCAGGGCGCGGGAGTTTCCCGGCTCCAGCTCCAGCACCTTGCTGGCCATGGCGAGGGCCTGATCGTTGTTGCCTTCGTCGATGTAGATGCCGGCGAGGGCGGAGTACGGCTCCACCAGCTTGCGATCCTGCTCCGCCGCCTTCAGGAACTTGGCCTTGGCGGTTTCCAGATCGCCCTCCTGGAAGGCCGTCACGCCATCATTGAACGTGTTGATGGCGGGATTGGTGGACGGGCCGCTGTCCGTACCGGTACCCTGCTTGGCGCCCTCGGCGCCGACGGTGGGCACCACGAACTCCTGCCGCATGTTGTCGCCGATGATCGGCTTCAGGGGTTGCTTGACGTTGACGTAGCCTTCCTTTTCGAAGACGAAGTCGTAGACCCGCGTCGCATCGACGAAGAGGATCGCGAAGCGCCCCTTCTTGTCCGTTGTCTTCACCTCTTCGAAGGCGAAGTTCTCCGCCGTGATCGTGACCTTGACCCCCTGGATCGGGTCTCCGTTCTCGTCGACGACGGTTCCCTGCACGCGCCCCTGGGCCTGGCCGAAGAGCACTCCGGTCAGCAGCAGGAGTGCTGTGAGGGTCAGAACAGCGTTACGCAACGCTCGGGTCATGGGGTACCACCTTTCTATCGTTCAGAACTTCGGATCGTTCAACACAGTCATTACTCAGAACCGCTGGGAGGGCTTTACACCAACGCCGCCCTGATCAATTCTGGATGGGAGACATTCTATCCTGTCGGTTATTCTGCACCGCCGGGCTGAGTCTCCACCCCCTAGGAATGCAGCAATCAGCGTGCCGATGCCACCGCACAGTGCACCGTCGCGGCATGGATACGGACGATTTCGTCGATTTCCCGAGCGTAGCCGCCCCCCATCACCACCGCCACCGGCGTCCCCTCCCGGCGACAGCGGGCGAAAACCCGCCGATCCCGCTCCTCCAGCCCCTCGAAGGTCAGGGCGAGGCGGCCGAGCCGGTCGCCGGCATAGGGATCGGCACCGGCCACGTAGATCACCAGATCCGCCCCGCTGACCGCCAGGGCGCGCTCGAGAGCAGCGTCGAGGAGGGCGAGATACTCCTCGTTCCCGGTACCGTCCTCTAGCGCCAGGTCGAGGTCACTGCGCTGTTTGCGGGCCGGAAAGTTGCGCCGGCCGTGCATGGAAAGGGTGAAGACCCGCGAATCGTCCCGGAAGATGTGGGCCGTGCCGTTGCCCTGATGGACGTCCAGATCCACCACCAGAACGCGCCGCACGGCATCGTCCGCCAGCAGGGCCCGGGCGGCGACGGCGATGTCGTTGAACACGCAGTACCCCTCGCCGTGGTCCGCAAAAGCGTGATGGGTGCCGCCGGCCAGGTTGACCCCGACCCCATCGCCCAGGGCCGCCCGGCACGCCGCGAGGGTGCCGCCGACGGAGCGCCGCGACCGCTCGACCATCTGCGGCGACCAGGGAAAACCGATCCGGCGCACCTCCGGCCGCTTCAGAGTACCCCGGACTACGCGGTCGAGGTATCCCCGATGGTGTACCCGCAGCAGATCCTCGTCGGACGCCGCCGCCGGCACCCGCAGCGAAACTCCCGTCCGATGCCGGCCCGCCGCCACGGTTTCCCGCAGGCGCCGGTACTTGGCCATCGGGAAGCGGTGACCTGCCGGCAGCGGCAGCTCGAAGGAGTCGCAGAAGAACGCTTGCACGGGCTGGCTAAAGTCGCGTGCGGATGGCCCACAGGTCCGGATAGAGCGGCTGGAACAGGGTTCTCTTGAGGTACTCGGCACCGGACGAGCCGCCCGTTCCCACCTTCGTTCCGATGGTCCGTTCGACCATCTTGACGTGGCGGTAGCGCCACTCCTGGATGCCCTCGTCGAGGTCCACCATGCGCTCACAGACCTCCCGCAGCAACGGATGCTCGCGGTAAATCTGGATCAACACGTCTTGCAGTTCCAGCGACGGCTGGTGAGGCGCAGCCAAGTCGCGCTCCAGCAGCTCAGTCGGAATCGGTTGCTCCTTGTTGTTCAGAAAGCGGAGGAAGGCATCGTACAGGCTGGGTTCTCTGAGCCGCTGTTCGATGCGACGACGGCCGGGGCTGTCGGCCGGCTGTCGCTTCGCCATTCCCGGTCCTCGCAGACCGAGCACCACCTCGACCTCTCGGAACTGCCAGGACTGAAAGCCGCTGGCCGATTCGATGCGGGAACGGAAGGAGAGGAACGAAACCGGCGTCATGGTCTCCAGAATGTCCACCTGGCCGACCAGGGTCTTCAAGATGGTCAACACCCGTTTGAAGGCCGCCATGGCGGTGGCGAGATCGCCTTCCGGTAGGCAGGCCCGCAGCAGACCGAGTTCGTGCAACACCTGCTTGAACCACAGCTCGTAGACCTGATGAATGATGATGAACAAGGTCTCATCATGCTCCGGCCCGTCGGAGAGGGGGGTCTGGAGTTCGAGAAGCTCGTCGATTCGAAGGTAGTCGCCGTAGGTCAAAGCCACTGATCTGCACTCCGGGTTCGGGGAGGGTAGGTTCTCTCAGTCCAAAGCGAAGCCTAGCAGGATGGACCGCCTCCGCGGCGGTGCGCTCTTCCCTGACCCTCAGTCGGCGGCGCTCGCCGGAGCGACGAAGATCTTCGAGGCGGCGCGCCAACCGAGGTTCACCACCACCTCATCGTCCGCCGATTCCACACGCACCAGCTCGACCGTATCGGCCGCCGCGTCGCGGCTCTCGACCCGCAGGCGGCTGCCGGGCATCAGGCCGCGGCGTTCGACCAGGCGCAGGAACTCGGCGCTCTGATCGTCCACCCGCACCACCCGCAGCGGACGACCCGTCGGGCAGGCGACCAGGCTGATCCGCTCCGGTTCTTCCAGCACCCCGCGGGCGTCGGGAATCGGATCGCCGTGGGGATCGACGGAAGGATGGCCGAGCATCTCGTCCATTCGTTCCAGCACCCGGTCAGAGACCACATGCTCCAGATCCTCCGCCTCGGCGTGGACCTCGGACCAGTCGAGGCCGAGGATGCGAACCAGAAAGAGCTCGACCAACCGATGGCGGCGCAGGACGTGGGCGGCGAGCTGACGGCCAGAGTCTGTCAGCCGTACTCCGCTATAGGGCTCATAGGAAACCAGGCCGCTCTGGTCGAGGGTCTTGACCATCGCCGTGGCGGTGCCCGGCGCCACTCGCAGGGCGGAGGCGATGCGGCCAGTGGTCACCCGCTCCGCAGGCAGCTTCTGCTGCTCGAGAAAGATGCACTTTAGATAGTCTTCAACGGTACTCGTAGCCATCACCCAAGCCTACTCGAAGGCTCGTCCGAGCCCAAGGCAGTCGCTCTCTATCGCCGGCGCGCCGGGCCCTGCAGGGCTTGACATTTCTATTTGCCTCGATCATGATTTTGATATGCCAAAAAATCACCTCTGGTCCAGTGTCCGACCGTTCCATCGGGGGCTCTCCGTTCAACGAATTTGTGCCTTCGCTCTGCTGGCCGGCCTGCTGGCTACCGGCTGCCAACCGGCTTCCGACGGGTCCTCCGACGAGCTTCTTCGAGTGGTGACCACCACCGGCATGATCGCCGACACGGCGCAGCGCATCGCCGGCGACGATGCGGACGTCGAGGCGCTGATGCCGCCGGGGACGGATCCCCACCTATTCAAGGCCAGCGAGAGCGACGTGCGACGCCTGGGCGAAGCAGACCTCATCCTCTACAACGGCCTGCACCTCGAAGGAAAGATGGGCGAGGTGCTGGAGAAAATCGCCCGGCTGCGGCCGGTGTCGGCGGTCACCGACGAAATCTCACGCGACACGCTGCGCGCCCCAGCGGACCTGGCGACCCAGTACGACCCGCACGTCTGGTTCGATGTGGAGATGTGGCGCGGCACCGTCGAGCCGGTGACCCGAGCGCTGATCGAGCTGCGGCCGGACCAACGCGAGGTCTACGAACAGCGAGCGGCGGCCTATCAAGAGGAACTGATCGCCCTCGACGCCTGGGTGCGCGCGGAGATCGAAAGGCTGCCGCCGGAGCGGCGCATCCTGGTCACCGCGCACGACGCCTTCGGCTACTTTGGCGCCCGCTACGGCGTGGAGGTGGTGGGCCTGCAGGGCATTTCCACCCTGTCCGAGGCAGGGCTCAAGGATGTCGAACGGGTGGTCGATCTGGTGGTCGAGCGGCGGGTGCCGGCGATCTTCGTCGAATCGAGCGTGCCCCGACGCTCCATCGAAGCGGTGCAGGCGGCGGTTCAGCAGAAGGGTCACGCGGTCGAAATCGGCGGTGCCCTCTTTTCCGATTCGATGGGACCGGCCGGTACCCCGGAGGGCACCTATCCGGGCATGGTGCGCCACAATGTCCACACCCTGGTAAAGGCTCTGGGCGCGGCAGCGGCGCAGGAGGAAACGACGGAATGAGCGAACAACCGGACCACCCGAGCGACGGCACCGCCCTGGAGGTCCACGACCTCACCGTCGCCTACCGCACCCAACCGGTGCTGTGGGACATCGACCTCGAGCTGCCCGCCGGCCAGCTCATCGCCATTGTCGGCCCCAACGGCGCCGGCAAATCGACCCTCTTGAAGGCGGTGCTGGGGCTGGTCAAACCGATCACCGGCTGGGTCAAGGTGTTTCAGGCGCCGTACAAGCAGCGACGTTCCTGGGTGGGCTATGTGCCGCAGCGCGAGAGCGTCGACTGGGACTTCCCCACCAGCGCCCTCGACGTGGTGACCATGGGCCTCTACGGTCAGCTCGGCTGGTTCCGCCGGCCCGGCCCGGCACAGCGCCAAGTGGCCCTCGATTGCCTCGCCAAGGTCGGCATGGAGGACTACGCCGGCCGCCAGATCAGCCAGCTCTCCGGCGGCCAGCAGCAGCGCGTGTTCCTCGCCCGTGCCCTCGCTCAGGACGCTCGTTTGTATTTGATGGACGAGCCCTTCGCCGGAGTCGACGCCACCACCGAGCGGGCGATCCTCGAACTCCTCAAAGAACTGCGCGACCGCGGCCGAACGGTGATCGCCGTGCACCACGACCTGCAGACCGTCGCCGAATACTTCGACCACGTGGTGCTGTTGAACATGCGGCTGGTGGCCGCCGGACCGGTGGAGACGACCTTCACGCCGGAAAACCTCCAGCGCACCTACGGCGGCAAACTCACCCTGCTCACCCAGGCGGCGGAAGCGCTCCTCGGACGCCGGCCGGTCGAAACCTCCATCGCATCCGGCTCCGAATCCACTCCCTGACGGTGGCTCCCTGAACCGAGATGACCTTCGAACTGTCCTTCGCCGCCCGCAACGTGCTCCTGGGAGCTGCCCTCCTCGGCGGCCTCGGCGGCGCCCTCGGCAGCTTCGCCCTGCTGCGGCGCCAGAGCTTGCTGGGGGACGCGCTGGCCCATGCCGCCCTGCCGGGGGTCTGCCTGGGGTTCCTGGTGAGCGGCGTCAAAGCTCCCCTGCCGCTGTTCATCGGGGCGCTGCTCGCCGGCCTGCTGGGGTCACTTTTTATCCTCGCCACCATCCGCAACAGCCGCATCAAGGAGGACACCGCCATCGGTATCGTCCTGTCGGTGTTCTTCGGCGTCGGCATCGTCCTGCTGACCTACATCCAGAAGCTACCGACAGGAAACCAGAGCGGTCTCGACCGCTTCCTCTTCGGCCAGGCGGCCACCCTGATGGCCGAAGACGTCACCCGTATGGGGTGGCTCGGAGGAGCGGTGTTGGCGGTGATGCTCCTGACCTACAAAGAACTCAAGGTGCTCTCCTTCGATCCGGAATTCGGCGCCAGCCTGGGGCTCCCCATCCGCCGCCTCGAAATGCTCCTCACCCTGCTGCTGGTGGTGGTGGTAGTGGTGGGCCTGCAGACCGTCGGTGTGGTGCTGATCGTCGCCACCCTCATCACCCCCGCCGCCGCCGCCCGCCAGTGGACCGAGAGCCTCGGCCGGATGATTGTCCTGGCCGGCGTCCTCGGGGCCACCGCCGGGGTACTCGGAGCGATGGCCAGCGCCACCGTAGACCGTTTGCCGACAGGACCCTCCATCGTGATCGTGTCGAGCGTCGTGCTGGTCGGCTCGCTGCTCTTTGCCCCGCAGCGCGGCATCGCCTGGGCGATACTGCGGGAGCGGCGCCTCAGCCGCCGTATCCGGCGCGAAAACCTGCTGAAGGACATCTACCGCATCGGCGAAGACCATCCGGCGCGGGCTTCCGGAAGGAGCGGCTGGGACGAGTTCATTCCGGCGCCGCGGCTGATGGGGGTACGCGGCCAGTCCGCTCCGCAGCTCGCCAAGAGCGCCCGCCCGCTCGTAACCGCCGGGCTCCTCGAAACCTCCGGCCGGCGCTTGCGGCTAACCGCCGAGGGACTCGAAGAGGCGGCACGGGTGGTGCGCAAGCACCGCCTCTGGGAGCTGTACCTGACCCGCAAGCTGGAACTCGCCTCGGATCATGTCCACCGCGAGGCGGAGGCCATGGAACACGCCTTGACGGACGAGGCCGTCGCCGCCCTCGAAGCCAAGCTCGGCTGGCCCCGGGTGGACCCCCACGGGCGGGCGATTCCGCCGGCTCCGGATCTGGCGCCGCCAGCCGGCGAAGACGAGAGGATCGCCTCGTGAGCCCCACCGTGGTCATTCTGATCGTCGGCAGCATGATCGCCGCCAGTTGCGCCCTGGTCGGCTCCTTCCTGGTGCTCCGCCGGATGGCGCTGATGGGCGACGCCATCAGCCACGCGGTGCTGCCGGGCATCGCCCTGGCGTTCCTGTGGACCGGCGACCGCGCTCCCCTGCCGATGATCCTCGGCGCCGGCGCCTTCGGCGTGCTGACGGTCTTCCTGGTGGAGCTCTTCAACCGCAGCGGCCGCCTCAAGGAAGACGCCTCCATCGGTGTGGTCTTCCCGGCCCTTTTTTCCGTTGGGGTGATCTTGATCAGCCGCTACGCCTCGCAGGTGGATATCGACCTCGACTGCGTGCTTTACGGCGAGATCGCCTATGCCCCCTGGGATTTGCTGTACTTCGGCGAACGCTCGATCGGCCCGAAGGCGCTGTGGGTCGGCGGCGGCATCCTGCTTGCCAACCTGGCCTTGATCGGCGCTTTCTTCAAGGAACTCAAGCTTTCCACCTTCGATCCGGAACTCGCCGCTTCCCTCGGCTTCTCTTCCGTCGCCCTGCACTACTTGTTGATGACCGCGGTGTCCTGGACGGTAGTGGGTTCCTTCGAATCCGTCGGAGCGATCCTGGTGGTGGCGATGCTGGTGGTGCCGCCGGCTACCGCCTACCTGATGACCGACCGCCTCGGGGTGATGTTGGCCCTCGCCGTGCTGCTGGGGGTGATCTCCGCGATCGGCGGCTACTGGCTCGCCCGTTGGTGGGACGCCTCCATCGCCGGCGCCATGGCGGCGGTGGCGGGCGGGTTGTTCTCCCTCGCCCTCTTCGCCTCGCCGCGCCACGGCCTGCTGGCGCGGTTGGCCGGCCGCCGCTCGGCCAGTCGCCGGCTGGCCGATCAGCTCCTGATGCTCCACCTGCGAGAGGGGGGTGCCCTGGTGCCGCTTGAAACGCTCGAAACACGCTTCGGCTGGAGCGCCGCGCGACTGCGGAGAACCGCCGCCGCACTGGAAGCGCGGGGCTGGATCGAACGCGGTATCGGCGGCTTGGCTCTGACCCCCAAGGGCGCAACGGCCCTCGAAGAGTCCGGCCGACACCTCCTTGCGCACCCGTTGGAGGCGAGTGCAAACGCAACCGGAGCGCCTCAGGCGTCTACTAAAAAACTCGCTGCCCCCCTGTAACCTAGCCCAATGGGCGAGGCGGCAGCGAAGCTGCCGAGGATGGGGTGAAGCCGAAAAGACATTCTTTCGGCTGAGGGGGCGCCTGCGCGGCCCGGCCCAGCCCCACCCCCGGAAACGAGCAGCTGGACAACTGCCGGAAACATCCGCGAAGCGGATCTTCATGCAGTGGGCTAGCTGGCGGCCTTCGAGGTCTCGGTCTGCTCGATCGGCACCATGATCATGTTCATGGTCCGGCCTTCCATTCCGCGGGTGCGGAACTCGACGCTGCCGACATCGGCCAGATCCTCGGTCACCTTGTCGAGGATCTCTTTGCCCAACTCCGGCCGACGCATCTGCCGGTAGCGGAAGAACACCGTCACCTTGACCTTGTTGCCCTTCAATAGGAACTTGCGGGCGCGCTCCGTCTTGCGGTCCCGGTCATGAACATCGATCGTCGGCCGGTACTTGACTTCCTTGACCTCGATGGTGTGGGTCTTCTTGCGCGCCTCGCGGTCCCGCTTCTGCTTCTCGTAGCGCGCCTTTCCCCAATCGAGGATTCGGACGACGGGAGGATCCGCTTCCGCTCCCACCTCGACCAGGTCGAGGCCTTGATCTTGAGCTCGCCGCCGTGCATCGTCGAGGTCGACGATGCCCACCTGACTGCCGTCGGCGTCGATCAGCCGAACGGGGCTCTTGCGGATCTGATGATTGACACGGGGTCCTTTGGGTCTAGCGATTTTTCATTCTCCTGTTCATGCGTTCAGGTATTCCGCGGGCGTCCGCGGAGCGAAAGCCGATGCCGCGAAACGCCCGCCCGCGCCCACCGGGCGCCGGCAAAGGGATTCGCCCATCATAGCCAAATTCCGATAGCAATTCTTGGAACGTCACAAAGCGTGAGTGCGCTTCCGTACCGCCGTCAGACGAACGGCGGAAGCGGTCAGTAACTGTCACCGGGATTGAGGGTCACGATGCGGCAGTTGATCCCTTGACTGCCCACCACCCGCTCGAACTCCTGCGGCGTGCCGGTCAAAAGCGGGAAGGTACCCCAGTGAATGGGCACCGCTTCGCGCACGCCGAGGAACCGGCAGGCGCGAGCCGCCGCCGAGGGATCCATCGTGAAGCGGTCGCCAATCGGCAAGAACGCGAGCTGGGGGCGATACATCTCGCCGATCAACTGCATATCCGAAAAGAGCGCCGTATCGCCCGCGTGGTAGAAGGTATAGCCGCTCGGCATTGTCACCAGGTAACCGCTCGGAGCGCCGCCGCTGACGATCTTGTCGCCGGCGGAAATGCCTGAGGAATGGTCGGCCCGCACCATCGTGACCTTGAGGTCGAAGACCTCCACCGAGCCACCGGTGTTCATCGCCTCGCAGTTGTCGACGCCCTGGCCCTCCAGCCACTGACAGATCTCGAAATTCGCCACCACCGCCCGCGGCGAGTGCTGCTTCGCCAGCGCGACGGCATCGGCCATGTGGTCGAAATGGCCGTGGGTGATGAGCATGGCATCCAGGCGCTCGAAGGACCGGCAGTTCTCGGGGCAGGCTGGGTTGCCTGCGATCCAAGGATCGATCAAAACCACCTCACCGCCGGACAGATCGAGTCGTACCGTGGAATGGCCCAGATAGGTGAACTTCGGCCGCTGATTTTCTGTCACTTTCAATCCGTCCTCGGGCTACTTCCGCACCTTTGGGTCGTCCACGGCAACATCGCCGCTGTGACTTGCTTTTGAATGGGCGCCGATTCTAACTCGCGCCCGCCAAAAACAACAAAAGACCCGGAATTTCTTCCGGGTCCTTGAGGAGCCCGACCCGGGGTCGAGGCTCGATACGGCGAAACGCCCTACACCTGGAACTGCTTGAAGAAGTTCTCCCGCAGCTTGGTGTTGAAGACGTGCTCCGTCAGGCGGTAGTAGATGGTCTGCGCGTCGCGACGCGGAGCCACCAAGCCGTAGGCCTTCAGCTTCGACAGGTGCTGGGAGACGGCCGAGACGGAAACGCCCAGCAGATCTGCGAGGTCGCAGACGCACAGCTCTTTCATGTTGTCGAGCAGATAGAGGAGCTTCAAACGGGTCGAATTGCCCGCCAGGTTCATCAGCTCCGCGGCCTCTTCGATGTCGGGGGTAACTTCGAGACTCTGCCGGATATGCGCTAGTTCTTCACTCACCATGACATTAGCCCTCACTCGGTAAAAATTAGATTTCCTCCGCTTCCGCAAGCTTCCGGTCCACAAAAGAACTCCGCGAGACCAGGTCACCTCAAAGCGAAACTCGCTGCCAACGCCGGCCCGACGCGCCCCGCGCCTACCTCCGAAAGGGCCTTTCCCCTCTCCGAGGCTTCCGGCGTAAGAGGGTGGAACCTGAGCAGCTCCAACCCATCTCTCCGTTATTATACGCTTTTGCAACCGCTTTTCCAGAATAAAAGAAAATCAGGGCGAGATTTTTAAGCGTTTGGAACTCCACATATACCCATGGATGTACCCAGAACTTACTACAGGTCAGGTGTTTAGACGATTCTGGATCAGATTATAGAGAAATTTGGATTTTTCGCCTCATTTCCGGCAACATTAGAGGACCGGCGGGACCGGCGGTAGATCCGAGCGGTGTCCAGGGCCGTTCCCGATGCTCATCCAGGCCGGCGTTATACTGCGATCGACGAGTCGAGCCACGGCATTTTCAGCCACCACTTTGGAGGAGATCTAGACATGACCGGCGTCCTGACCGGCAAAGATTTCGTCGCCCAACTTCAAGAGGAGATGCGACACCTCTTCGACCAACTCGGCGACACCGAAACCCTCGAATCCGAGTCCGAGGGCCAGGTGGAGGTGAAGACGCTACTGCGCCTCGCCCTGACCAGCGAACTCGAAGCGAGCGAGATCGCCGCCTACTGGATGCCCTCGACCCCGGAAGTGGAAGCCAAACTGGTCCTCGCCCATCAGTGCGGCGACGAGATGAAGCACTACGCGTTGATCAGCCGCCGCCTCGAAGAACTGGGCGATGACCTGAGCGACTTCGACCCCTTCGCTGGCGGCCACAGTGCGCTCTACCAGTACCTGCGGCCACTGCGCCGGACCGTGGAGCGCATCGCCGCCGGCCCCTTCGCCGGTGAGGCCGTCGCGGAGATCCGCAACGCGCAGTTCATCGCCTTCTGCCGCTCCATCGGCGACGAAGAGACGGCGCGCCTGTATGCCGAGACCATCCAGCCGGAGGAGGTTCGCCACCACCATCTGGCGGCGGACGTTCTGGCCAACCTCTGCGACACGGCAGAGAAGCAGGAACTCGCCGCCAACGCGGCTCGCACGGCCCTGGCGATCGCCGACGAGTTGCGGCTCCTGGCAGAGAAAAACCAGGGACTGCCGCACGTGCCGATGTCCTGACTCTGGGCCGAGAGTCTTCGACTTCCTGACCCTACGATCAACCATTCCAAAGCGCCCCCCAGGCCGGTGAAGTCCGGCGGGAGGAGATCACCCGATGAGCTCGACCACGTCTGAATCCGTCCAGAACATCGCCGTTCTCGGCGCCGGCACCATGGGCTTAGGGGTCGCCCACGTGTCGGCCCTCGGCGGCTACTCCACGGCCCTCTATGACCCCCACCGGGAGGCCCTGGAGCGAGCGCGCCAGCGCATCGAGAAGAACTTCGCCAAGGGGGTGGAACTGGGCAAAGTGGAAGCGGCCGCCGCCGAGGCGGCCCTCGGCCGCCTCGCCACCACCAGCGACCTCCCCGCCGCCGTCGCCGAAACGGATTTGGTGATCGAGGCGGCGCCGGAGTCCATGGAGCTGAAAGTGGAGTTGTTCACCCAGTGCGACGAGCACGCCCCGGCGGCGGCCACCTTCGCCAGCAACACCTCAGGCCTCTCCATCACCGAAATGGCGGCGGCTTCCGGCCGGCCGGAGCGCTTCGCCGGCATGCACTTCTTCAATCCGGTCCACCTGATGCGGCTGATCGAGTTGGTACGCGGCCTCGAGACCTCGGAAGACACCCTCGACCTGCTCAAGGCCGTCGCCGAGCGGATGGGCAAGACGGTGGTGACCGTCAACGAAGCGCCGGGCTTCGTGACCTCCCGGATCAACGCTTTGATCGGCAACGAGGCCTTCCGCATGCTGCAGGAGGGTGTCGCCTCGGCGGGGGACATCGACACCGCCCTGAAGCTCGGCCTGAACCACCCGATGGGGCCGTTCGAGATGGTCGACCTGGTGGGCCTGGACGTGCGCTTCTCGATTCTCCAGCACCTGCACCGCACCCTCGGCGAAACCTACCGGCCGAACGTGCTGCTCGAGCAGCACGTCAAGGCCGGCCGCCTCGGGCGCAAGGTCGGCCGGGGAGTCTATGAGTACGATGAGAACGGCCGCAGAATGTAACCCCTAGCGACCAGCCACGGCGGAACCCTCAGCGACCGGCCACGGCGGCCACGCCAGCCTCCATCCGGCGCACCAACTCCGGCAGGGCAGCGACGGCGACGGAACAGAAGGCGAGGCGAAGGAAACGCTCGCCTACCGAAATCAACCCCGTGTCGGCGGTCGCCAGCAGGTGCCGCCGCACCTCTTCCGCATCGACTCCCTCCGGCAGCTCGACCAGCGCGAAGCAACCGCTGTTGAAAGGCAGCGGCCGCACCACCGAACGGTCGCAGAGTTCAAGCGCCGCGGCGAGAACCCCGGCGCGCTCGGCCAACAGTGCGCGAACCTCTTCCACCTCCTTCGCCACCCGCGGCGAGCCGAGGACGCTCAGCACCGCCGCCTGGCTCGCCGCCACGGGGGATCCGACGGTCGCCCGCAGCAGGCACTTGACCTTGCTTTCGAGGGCCGCCGCGGCCGGCGATTCGGGCTCGAAGGGAAAGGTGAGAAAACCCACCCGGCCGCCGAAAAAGGACAGTTCCTTGGTGGCGCCGTCGACCTTGATCGGCGTGAGGTTCGGATGGATTCCGATGAGATCCCAGAACAGCGAGCGGCGGCAGATGCGGTCGCTGTAGACCAGGCCGGCATAGGCGTCGTCGCACAGCACCGCCAGCGGCCGCGTCTCCGCCTCGGCGGTGAGCGCCGCGATCAACTCCAGACGCTCGTCGTCGGTCGGCGAATAGCCGCCGGGGTTAGACGGGAAATTGACGATGACCACCGCCGGCTCGGCGGCGGTCAGACCGGACAGTGCTTTGACCGGAGCCGCGGCATCGAAGACTCCGTCGCGGTAGGCCGGAGCGGTCACCAGCCGGGCGCCGGTGCGGGTCGAGAAGGTTTGCCGATAGTTGCCCCAGAAGGGCTCCGCCACGGCGACGGCGGTGCCCTCGCCGGTGAACAGATCCGCCGCCAGGGAGAGGCCGTGGCTCAATCCCAGGGTGACGATCGGTGTGCTCGACGGCACAGCGGAGTCGATCTCGCGCCGCTGCCACCCGCGCCAGGCGCGGCGCAGTTCCGGCAGCCCGTCAATCGGCGAGTAGAGTACCGCTCGGTCCCGCAAATCCTCTTCGAGCCCCGACACCGCCGCCGCTAGGGAAGGCAGCGGTAGGGCGCCGCCGGCACCGTCGGTGATCTGGCCGATGGTGCCGTTGTAGGTCTTGCCGCGGGCTTCGCCGGCCTGGAACGGAATGCCCTTCGGATACACCGAGCGCCGGCCGAGGGGCGACAGACAGGCCGCCAGCGGCACCGGCAAAGCATCATTGATCTCCCGGGCGGCCGGTGAAATGGCGTGAGATGTGGCGATTTGGGCCATGGGCGAAGTTCCTCCGAAGCATTCCGGTCACAAAGATTCCGGGAGCATACGGGCGTGCTCGGCCGCTGGCAAGACGACCTCACGCGTAGGCGGACGCGGACCGAAAGGGGTATCCTGAGATACCTCGCCTCTCGGCGCAATCGCCGATTGGACCAAGGCCGATCCGCCATGTCCCAAGCGACCCGCCTCAAGCCCTGCCGCCGATCTCCGAACTGCGTGACCAGCCGCACCCCGCGCAGCGCGAAGCAGCGGATCGATCCTCTGCCCTTCGACGGCCCGGCAATGGACGCCTGGGACCGCATCAAGGCCCTCGTCGCCGCCCTGCCACGTACCGAGATCGTCGAACAAGAAGCGACGCCCGGCGAGGGCTTTTACCTGCGGGCGGAGGTGCGGTCGGCGCTGCTCCGCTTCGTCGACGATCTGGAACTGGAGATTTTGCCCGGCGAGCAGGCCATTCACTTTCGCTCCGCCTCGCGCACCGGGTACTCGGACCTGGGAGTCAACCGCAAGCGCCTCGCCGGCCTGGCGCGGGCCTTCACGGACGGGAATTCCTGAGGGCATTCTTGCCACTGCACCGGCAGTCTGCTAGCTTCCGCTGTCCGAGGCGCCGGACGCGCCTCGCCCGCTGATTCCTCGACAAATCCCCGTTGGAAGGACCGAGCGATGACCCTCGCGACCCGAGACGACATACGCAATCTGGCGATCATCGCCCACGTCGATCACGGCAAGACCACCCTGGTCGATGCCCTCCTGTGGCAAAGCGGCACCTTCCGGGACAACCAGGAGGTGGCCGAGCGGGTGATGGACTCCATCGATCTGGAGCGCGAGCGCGGCATCACCATCATGGCCAAGAACACGGCCATCCAGTTCGGCAACACCCACATCAATATCGTCGACACCCCCGGCCACGCCGACTTCGGTGGCGAGGTGGAGCGCATTCTCAAAATGGTCGACGGGGTGCTGCTGCTGGTCGATGCCAGCGAAGGGCCGCTGCCGCAGACTCGCTTCGTGCTGCGCAAGGCCCTCGAGGCCGGCCTGCCGCCGATCGTGGTGGTCAACAAGATCGACCGCGCCGATGCGCGGCCGGCGGAGGTGCTGGACGAGATCTACGACCTCTTTATCGATCTCGACGCGGACGAGGATCAGCTCCAGTTTCCGGTGCTCTACGCCATCGCGCGAGACGGCATCGTGCGCCGCGAGCCGGACGGCGAGGACGCGACCCTGCTACCGCTCTTGGAGGAGATCGTGCACACCGTGCCGCCGCCCTCTTACGACACCGACATGCCGCTCCAGATGTTGGTCACCACCCTGGACTACGACGACTACGTCGGCCGCCTGGCCGTCGGCCGAGTAGTCAACGGCACTCTCGAAAAAGGTGCCGAGGTGCTGCTCTGCAAACACAACGGCCAGCAGATCCCGGGGCGCATCGCCATGCTCTACGGCTACAGCGGTCTTGCCCGGGTCGAGGCGAGGCAAGCCCGCGCCGGCGCCATCGTCGCCTTGACCGGCCTCGATGACATCAACATCGGTGAGACCATCACCGATCCCGAAGACCCCCGGCCGCTGCCGTTGATCCAGGTCGACGAACCGACCCTCTCGATGGTCTTCACCATCAATTCGTCACCCCTCTCCGGCCGCGACGGCAAGCACCTGACCTCCCGCCGGCTGCGCCAGCGGCTCGAGCACGAAGCGATGATCAACCCCGCCGTGCGCATCGACCCGACGGACTCGCCGGAGGCCTTCCAGGTGTCCGGCCGCGGCGAGCTGCAGCTCGCCATCCTGATCGAGATGATGCGCCGAGAAGGGTTCGAGCTGTCCGTCGGCAAGCCGCAGGTTCTGATCAAGCAGATCGACGGCAAGACCCATGAGCCGATGGAACACCTGGTCATCGACTGCCCGGAGGAATTCATCGGCCCGGTCACCCAGATGACCGGCACCCGCAAAGGCCGCATGCTGCAGATGATCAACCACGGCTCCGGCCGGGTGCGGCTGGAATTTCGCATTCCCGCCCGCGGCCTGATCGGCTTCCGTTCGGATTTCCTCACGGAGACCCGCGGCACCGGCATCCTGAACCACCTGTTCGACGGCTGGGATGAGTGGCAAGGCGACTTCGCCCACCGCGCCACCGGCTCCCTGGTGGCGGACCGCGCCGGCAAGACCACCGCCTATGCGATCGAGAACCTCCAACCTCGCGGCACCCTGTTCGTCACCCCCGGCCAGGAGGTGTATGAGGGCATGATCGTCGGCGAGCACGTCCGGAACAACGATCTGGACGTCAACATCTGCCGCGAGAAGAAGCTCACCAACATGCGCTCCTCGACCTCCGATGAGCTGGTGCGCCTGGCCGGAGCCCGCAGCCTCAACCTGGAGCAGGCCCTCGAATTCGTGCGCGAGGACGAACTGGTGGAAGTCACGCCGTCGGCCATCCGCATGCGCAAGCGCGAGTTGGCGGCGAACCGCCGTCCCAAGTAGAGATTCTTCCGAACTCGGAAAGACCTCTACTGATTGGTTTCTCAGGGGGCAAGGCGCCCCCTCGCCGCTTCGCGGCTCACCCCGTCCTAGGCGGCTTCGCCGGGGGCGCCTAGCCGCCGCCTCGCCTCACGGTTCGGTCGTACCCGCTCCACTGAAGAGAACCTGCGGTAAGCTCGCGGACGCCGTGATGAACGATCCTCTCCTCGCCGAACGCCCGGCCGTCGTACCGGGGCGCAACGCTCCGTGCTGGTGCGGCAGCGGTCTCAAGTACAAGAAGTGCCACCTGGCGGGAGACCGGCGGGCAAAGGCGGCGGCGCGGCCGCGGCGCAAAAGCGGCATCCGCCTGAAGACCCCGGAAGAGATCGAGGGTATCCGCCGCGCCGGCCAGCTCACCAAGAAGATCTTGGATGACGTCGGCGAGTTCGTCGTGCCCGGCGCCGTCACCGGCGACATCGACCGCTGGATCTACCAGATCACCCAGGACCACAAGGCCATTCCGGCCACCCTCGGCTACAAGGGCTACCCGAAGAGCTGCTGCATCTCGATCAACGAGGTGGTGTGCCACGGCATCCCCGGCGAACGGCGGTTGGAGGAGGGCGATATCGCCAACATCGATGTCACCTCCGTCGTCCAAGGCTACTTCGGCGATTCGAGCCGCATGTACCCGGTGGGAGAGGTGTCGCCGGAAGCCCAAAGGTTGGTCGACACGGCCAAGGAGTGCCTCGACGCGGGCATCGCCACCATCCACCCGGGCTCACACCTGGGCGACATCGGCGCCGCCATCCAGCAGCTCGCCGAAGGGCGTGGCTATTCGGTGGTGCAGGCCTTCGGTGGCCACGGCACCGGCGTGTCCTTCCACGAGGATCCCTTCGTGCCGCACTACGGGCAGCCGGGAACCGGCGTGGAACTGACGGCCGGCATGGTCTTCACCGTGGAGCCGATGATCAACGCCGGCGGCTATCGGGTGAAAGTGCTCGCCGACGACTGGACCGCCGTCACCGTCGACGGCTCCCTCTCCGCCCAGTGGGAGCACACCCTGGTGGTGACCGACGACGGCGTGGATCTCCTCACCGGCTAAGAACCGGAGATTTGATGTCTATCCTGCAATCCAGGGGAAACGATTCGGCCGAGAAGCGTACTAACCCTCTCGAATGAAGAACTGATTGCAGACTCGGGACTCCTCGAAGTGCGGGGAGCCTTTTCAGCTTGCTCGGAAACATTGAAAGGGATCGACATGCGCAGAGCTCTCTACCCGGTATTACTCCTCTCTGCCGTCCTCGCGGCGGTACCCGTGGCGGCGCAGCCCTATGGCGCCTGGATCATCATCGACCGCGACGACCTGGGCTACATCAACGTACCCCACGACAACGCCTTCAACCCCGGCTCGGAGATGACCATCGAAGCCTGGGTCAACATCGACACCCGCGGTGACTGCGTCAGCGTCGCCGGCAAGGGCTGGATGTCTTCCTACTGGCTTGGCGTCTGCAACACCACCGTCCGTACCTATGTACGAGGCACCGCTTCCAGCCGCGACGGCGGTACCATCCCGCTCAATCGCTGGACCCACATCGCCATGACCTACGACGGTGCCGAGCGCCGGCACTACGTCAACGGCATCCTGGCGGCACAGTGGGCGGAGTCCGGCGCCATTCCCTCCAACAACAACCCCTTCCAGGTCGCCCGCGACCCGAACTGGGCCACACCGCCGGACGGCACTCTGGACGAGGTGCGGCTGTGGAACCGCGCCCTGTCGATCGACGAGATCCGCGCCAACATCAATCAGGAATTCACTACCCCGCGGCCGAGCCTGATCGCCGTCTACGGCATGAACGGCGCCGACGACAGCCTCGGCAACTACGACGGCACCCTCGAAGGCAACACCGCCTTCCTCACCTTCCCGGTCACCACCGGCTGCTTGACCACCAACGAGGTGCTGTGCCTGCAGAATCGCTTCTCCACCACCATTTCCTGGCGTCGCAACACCGGCGAATCGGGCACCGGCAAGGTCGTGCCCTTCCAGACGGTGGAGTCCGGCCTGTTCTGGTTTTTCGGTCCGAACAACTGGGAGGTGATGGTCAAGGCGATCGACGCCTGTGGCCCGGAGAACCGCTTCTGGATCTTCAGCGCCGCGGTCACCAATGTTTTCTACCGCATGGAGGTGTTCGACATCGTCGGCGGAGCGAACAAGATCTACTTCAACTACGCCGGGCCACCGGCGCCGGCAGTGACCGACACCAACGCCTTCGCCACCTGTCCGTAGGGCCGGGCTTTCAGGGGGCTGGGCGCCCCCCTCAGGGGAAAAGTGCGATTTTTCGCCTTCGCCCCCGCCCTCGGCGGGCCTACGCCCGCCCCCCGGGCTCGGTCGTAGGCTGATGACGAGTTTCTGATCCGCCTGCCAGCTATCTCTCGGCGAGCCGGGGCGTCCGAGGAGGACGTCCCGGCTCGTTTTGCGTTCGGCGTCGAGGCCGGTAAGAATGAAGCGACTCGATAGCTCGCTCCACAGAAAGGCATCCCCTTGAATTTCGATCAAGCCCTGAAGCAGCTAGAAGCCGCCGGCACCGCCCAGAACCGCAAGGTCTACGCGCGCCACGGCGTCAAGGATCCGCAGTTCGGGGTGAGCCTCGCCCACCTCGGCAAGCTCACCAGGGCCATCGGCACCAATCAGGAGATCGCCGACAAGCTGTGGGCGACCGGCAACCACGACGCCCAAGTCCTCGCCACCATGGTGGCGGATCCTCAACGCTTCGGTCTGCGGGACCTCGACGGCCTGTGCCGGAAGATCGGCAATTATGTCCTCGCCGACGCCTTCTCCAAGCTGGTCGCCCGCTCGCCCCACGCCCGGCGCAAGGCGGAAGTGTGGACCCGCTCGAAGAGCGATTTCGTCGGCCAGGTGGGATTCAACGTGCTGGCGGGTCTCGCCCTTTCCGTCCCGCAGGACGATCCGGACCTGGACGACGCCTACTTCGAAGGCCACCTGGTGAAGATCGAAGAAGAGATCCACCAACGTCCCAATCGCACCCGCCACGCCATGAACCAAGCGCTGATCGCGATCGGCGTGCGCAACCCGAACCTCACCACCAAAGCGCTGGCAGCGGCCGGCCGGATCGGCGGCGTGGACGTCGACCACGGCGAGACGAGCTGCAAGACACCAAACGCCTCGGACTACATCCGCAAGACCCTGGAGTATCGCCGCGCGAAAGCCCGCAAGAAGAAAACGAAGGCCAGGGCCCGCTCCTGAGTCGAGAACCGAAGACCGCCTGGGCATGAACGTCGACCCGCTCCCCCACCCGCAACCTGCAGCCGGGAAGCCGGCCCAACCCGCGGCCTGCGCCAACTGCGAAGCCGCTTTGGACGGCCCCTTTTGCGCCGCCTGCGGTCAACGGCACCGCACCGAGCGCCTGTCCCTCGGCTCCCTCTTTGCCGAGTTCGTCCAGCGCTTGTTCAACCTCGACCGGGGCTTCCTTGGCACCGCCAAAGCGTTGACCGTAGCGCCCGGCACGACGATCCGCCAGTACCTCGCCGGCCGGCGGCGGCAGGTGCTCAATCCCTTCACCTACCTGGTCCTTGCCACGGCGATCAGCCTGATCTTCCACCGGCTGTCGAGCCGCTTCGCGGACGTCGGCATCGAAGCATCGCTCTTCGCCCAGGAGGGCATCCCGCCGGCGGCTCAGGTCTTCTTCGCGAGATTCGTCGAATGGACTTTCGACCACAGCCTGTGGATCACCCTGGCGATGGCCATTCCCTTTACCCTGGCCTGCCAGCTCCTCTTTCGGCGCCACCGGCTGCATGTGGCGGAGACGGCGGTTTTCGCCCTCTTCGCCTTCGGCCACGTTCAGCTCCTCGGGTCGCTCATCTACCTGCCCTCGTTCGTCCTACCGGCAGAGATCTGGAACTTCCGCCAGGTGTCCCAAGGCAGTATTGTCGTGCTGATCGGTTACCTGGTGGTGGCAGTGGTCGCCTTCTACGGTCGCTCCTTAGGCACCATCATCAAAGCGCTCGTCGCCGCCGGAGCGGCCTGGGGCTCGATTTTCTCAGCCATCGCGGTGGGGATCGGGATCTTCATCAGCTTGAATCCGCATCTGTTGGCGGACACCACCGAGGACAACCTGCTGGCGGCGGTGGCCTCGAAGCAGCCGGAGGTCGTCGCCACCTTTCTTGCCGAGGGGGCGACCCCCAACGCCGAACGGCGCCAGACCGCCCTGCGCCTGGCATTGGAGTCGGATTCCATGGAGATCGCCCGCATGCTGCTCGCAGCCGGCGCTGATCCGGAGAGTCGCGACGGGAGCAGCCGCAGCCCGCTGCAGTACGCCATCGCGGCCCGGCGTCCGGAGTGGATGAAGTTGCTGCTGGCGCACGGCGCCGACCCGGAGCGCCGCGACCAGGACGGCAGCACGGCCCTGATGCTGGCGTCCGCAAGCAGCGTCCGGCTGGTCGAGCCCCTGCTCGCCGCCGGCGCGGAGGTCGACGCCCAGCGGGACGCTCCCCTCGCCACCGCCCTGATGATCGCCGCCAACATCGGGAGTCCCAAACGGGTGGACGCCTTGCTCGCCGCCGGCGCCGATCCACGGATCGTCGGCAGCGAGGGCCAGAACGCCCTAGACGTGGCCCATTCCAGGGTCAAAGAACCCCTGGCGACGGCCCTTGCCGAGATGAAAGACTCGCCTCCATGAACAACCCACCGGAGAGCGTACGGGTGGACAAGTGGCTGCAGGTGGCGCGCATGTTCAAGAGCCGCAGCCAGGCCACCCGCGCCTGTACCCTCCACCGGGTGCGGGTCAACGGCAACTCGACCAAACCCCACCGGCTCCTCCAGATCGGCGACACCATCGAGGTGGAAAAAGGCGACTGGACGCGCATCCTGGTGGTCAAGGAACTGGCCGACAAGCCAGTCGCCAAAGCTCTGGCGCGGGAACTCTACGAGGACCAAAGCCCGCCCCCACCCCCCTCCGACCCCATCGCCCGCGCCATGCGCCGACCGGCCGTCCAACGAGAAGCCGGCGCCGGCCGGCCCACCAAGCGGGAGAGACGGCAAACCGACCGACTGCGAGGTCGGTGAGCCCGTAGCTCACAAAGTTCGAAGCGAGCGAGTGCAGGCGCCCGTAGCCGCAGGGACTTTGGCCCCGGAGCACCGCAGGTGCACTGGTAGTTCGTCGAGGAGCGGAAGGGCCAAGTTACGCAGCGGACGCGGGTGCATGTGCTCGCGCAGCCGAACTTTCTACACCAGCTCTTGGATGTACTTCTCACGCAGCAGTCGCCAGAAGACGACGAGGAAAGCCGTCAGCGGGATGGCGAGGATCATGCCCATGATGCCGCCGAGGGCGGAGCCCCAGAAGAACACCGCTACGATGATCACCATCGGGTGCAACCCGGTGCGATCGCCCATCACCTTGGGGGTCAGTACATAGCCTTCGATCATCTGCACCGCCGTGAAGACCGCGATCACCAGGGCCACCAGTACCCAACCACCGCCATTCTGGAAGAGCGCCAGCGGCAATGCGACGCCCAAACCGACGATGCTGCCGAGGTAGGGAATGATGTTGAGGAACCCCAGGGCGAGGCCGAGGACGAAGCCGTACTTGAGGCCGATGAGCGAAAAGCCGATGGCGAAGAGCAGGCCCTGCAGGAAAGCGACGATCAACTGGCCGCGGAAGAAGGCCACGATGATGCTGACGAACTCGCGCACCAGATACACCAGGTCGCGGCGGGTTTCGGCCTTAAGGAAGGGAAGGTGGTTCTCCAGTTTGCCCAGGTTGTCCGCCTCGGCCATTAGGAAAAAGGCAAAGTAGACCGGCAAGACCGCCCACCCGAGGGCCGCACCGACGCCGCGCAGCAGGATGCCGCCGGCGGAGAGGGCCTTGTCGCCGAAGACCTGGACACCGTGCATCAGCGAGCCCTCCTGACCTTCGAGGGCCGCTCGGATCCGCTGCCCCCAGGGATTCTCGTTGAAGAACTGCGCCACCCGCGGAACGCGCTCCTTGATGGAGGCCAGCTGGCCGGACCACCACTCC
Source organism: Acidobacteriota bacterium (assembly GCA_039030395.1). Classification (NCBI taxonomy): domain Bacteria; kingdom Pseudomonadati; phylum Acidobacteriota; species Acidobacteriota bacterium. Next base: position 10,839 of record JBCCEF010000004.1, on the reverse strand, counting down.
GGGAAGCCGGCGATGAGGTCCGTCACTTGGTGGACGATCAAAGCGCCAAAAATCCACAGAAATCCCACGATCGGCAGAAGGATCGAGAGAAACACCACCGCCACCGCCAGGATCGGCGGCAGCTTCGCGCGGTCCCGCAACCATTCGAACCAGGGGTTGAACACCAGCGCCGCCACCCCGGCCACCGCCAGCGGCAAGAGTACGTTGGAGAACCGCTGTACGAAGGTGCCCAAGAGCCACAGGAGGGCCGCGACGGCCGCCAAAATCACCACCGCCGCCAAAATCGTGACCGCGGCGGACACCGCCGTCTGCTGACGCTCACTCAAGGAAAAAGGCATGGCACCTCCCACGTTGGATCGATCCGTCGTGTTTCGTGAACACTACCCAGCTAGCAGGTTGCTGAAAAATGCCTTCGGCCTATCATTTCAGCTGCCCTGCTAGCTCTATTCTTGAGGGGGCTGGGCGCCCCCTCGCCTGAAAACCCAGATTTTCAGGCTCACCCCGTCCCCGGCGCCTCCGGCGCCGCCTCGCCTTTCAGGCTCGGAGCGCGCTGACGGGACCAGAGGTACTCCTAGCACCCTACTAGAGCACTGGGCAAGTACGCGAGCGGAAGATCGGCCTGGCCCTTTCTCAGGCTCCCTACCAACCTCCGATCTGAGCCGCCAGGACCCACAGGCCGAGGGCGATGGTCGCCAGCCCGAGGGCACCTTCGAGGCCGTTGGCCAGGCCCGCCAGGCGCCGGTGCGAGAAGCGGAAGGGCGCCGCTATCACCGCCGACAGCACCGCCATCCCGGCCACTGAACCGACGCCGAAGAGGACGATGTACCAGATGCCCAACCAGGGCGTGCCGACGGTGCCGACGGCGAGCAGCAAGAGACCCGCCGAGCCGGCCAAGCCATGTACCAGCCCGATGGCGAGGGCGCGGTGGGGAAAGCCCTCCGGATGCGGATGTTCGTGGTCCTCCGGATCGTGCACCTCGCCCACTTCGTGGCGGTGCGCGTGGACGTGCGATACGCCGTCCTTATGGCGGTGCACATGGATGTGCACCCGCTGCCGGCGCAGCCGCCACAGCACCTCGACCCCGAGAGCCACCAGCATCACCCCGACGGCGCCCTCGAACATCCGTTCGAGATGTTCCGGCACCCTCACTCCGAGAAGCAGGCAGATGCCGCCGACCAGCAGCAGCGTCAAGGTGTGGCCCACGCCCCACACGGCGCCCCGCAGGACGGTACTCCCCAAGCTGCGTCTGCCGGTCGCCAGGCTCGCCACCGCCGCCAGGTGGTCTGCCTCCAGGGCGTGGCGCAGTCCGATGAGGAATCCGAAGAAGAGAATTGAAGTCATGACGCTCTGGGGGTTGGTGCAGGGAGATTATCCATCGAAAAGCGAAAGCTGGGACGGATCGCCTGCTGCCAACTTCGAGGCCCCCACCCCGAGGAGCCGGACGGGCCGCTGCGCCGCTTCGGTGCGGCGCAGCAGGTCCGTGGCGTGCCAGCGGATGACCTCCTCATCGGCGGTGGGCAGCCCCAGGGTGCGAGAGCGGGTGACCGTCGAGAAGTCCTGGTACCGCACCTTCAGGGTGACCGTGGCGGCCAACAGCTCGCGTTTCGCCAGTCCCTTCGCCACCTGCGCCGCCAGCCGGCCGATCTCCGCGTCCATCTGCTCCAGCGTCTCCAGGTCCTGGGCGTAGGTGTTCTCGCTCGACAGACTCTTGCGTTCCCGGTGGGTGGTGACGGGCCGGTGGTCGATTCCCCGGGAAAAGCGCCACAGAGCCTCACCCCAGCGGCCGAAGCGGGCGCCCAGCAAGTCTTTCGACAGGGCGCGCAGATCTGCGATGGTCTCCACCCCGAGCTGCTTCAGGGAGCGTTCCGTCGCCGGCCCCACGCCGTGCAGGCGGCGGGCAGCGAGGGGGCCGAGAAATTCCGCCACCCGCTCCGGCCGCACCACCGTCAGGCCGTCGGGCTTGTCGTGGTCCGAGGCGATTTTGGCCACCAGCTTGTTCGGTCCGACCCCCACCGAGACGGTCAGTCTTCGTTCCTCCGCCACCCGCCGGCGGATCTCCTTCGCCACCGCCGTGGCACTGCCCCAGGGTTCGAGGTGATCCGTTACGTCGAGAAACGCCTCGTCGATCGAGACCGCCTGCACCAGCGGAGTAAATTGGCGAAGAATTTCGAAGACCTGCTGCGATTCGGCGCGGTAGCGAGGAAAGTCCGGGCGGATGAATACCGCTTGCGGACACAGTCGGACGGCGCGCGCCGCCGGCATCGCGGAGCGCACCCCGAAACGGCGAATCTCGTAGCTCGCCGCCGCCACCACCCCGCGACCGGAAGGATTCCCGCCGATCGCCACCGGCAGACCGGCCAGGGAAGGGTCGTCCCGCACATGGACGGCGGCATAGAAACAGTCCATATCGCAATGCAGGATGCGACGAATCGGCGGCGTTTCCACCACCTCAGCCTACCGCGGAGATATACAATCGAGCCGATCGGTGTTTTGCTTGATTTTCTATGAACGGGAGCGCACGGCTGGGCGTTCTCGGAACTGGTGTCCGACCCCTGGAACGATGACCCTGACCCACGAGGCCTTCGACCACCTGCTGGACTTTCTCGGCCCCGACCGCGCCGCCGCCGGCAAGGCCTATGAAGACATTCGCGGCCGGCTGGTGCGCCTGTTTCAGTGGCGCGGCAGCCGCGATCCGGAAGAGCTGGCGGACGAGACCATCAACCGCGTGGCGGTCAAAATCGCGAGCGGCGTCGAAATCCGCTCGGAGGATCCCTTCCGCTACTTCTGCGGGGTCGCCCACTTGGTCTTCAAGGAGATCCTCCGGCGCCAGAAGCGCGACCGGGAAGTGATGGAGGACATTCGCCACGAACCGCTGCCGCCGGATCCGGAGGAGGACGACCCTCGCCTGGCGGATCTCCGGTCCTGCCTCGAAAAACTCGGTTCCGACCAGCACCAACTGATTCTCGAGTACCACCGCGGAGAGAAGGGCGAACGCATCCGTCGACGCCGACGGATTGCCGAGGAACTCGGCATTCCGATCAACGCACTGCGCATCCGAGTCCACCGTTTACGGCAGCGGGTAGAGCGCTGCGTCAAGAAAACTTCGGCGGTCTGATGAAACGAATTTCAGTCGTTCGACACTTCTGCATGAAGGCCCGCACGACAAGGGGCTCCATTGGAGGCTAGAAGGATGAACGACGCACTGAACTTGACCCAGTATCTCCTCGGCGAACTGCCGGAAGATGAACGAAATCGCCTGGAAGAGCGTCTACTCGCGGAACCGAAGCTCTTCGAACAGGCAGTGATCGCCGAAGGCGAACTGCACGACGCCTACGCCGCCGGTGAGCTGACACCGGAGCAGCGTCACGCTTTCGAGAATCGGCTCCTGCGCTCCTCCGAGCAACAGGATCGCCAGGAATTCGCGCGCCTTCTCCGCCAGGTGGCCGGCGAAACCGGCGGCGATCGGGCCACCGCTCCGCCACCACCCGCCCGGGTAATCGGCGGCGCCCGCCGTTTCGGAGGCTTCGAGCGCGTTTTTGCCCCGCTGGCCGCCGCCGCGGCAGTGGCCTTGTTGATCGCCGGCAGCGTCTTCTTCCAGCGCAGTCAGGTGCTCGAAGACCGCCTGGCGCAGGTCGAGGACGAACGTACCGCCTGGGTGGATGAGCGAGAAGCGCTGCTGTCGCGCGAGGCCGGTTCCCGGTCGGATTTGGCTGGCGAGCGGGCGGCCGCTCAGGAAGCTCAAGAAGCCCTTCGGAAGGAACTCGAGCGCACCCAGGGCCAGGTGCGGGAACTCGAAAGTCAACTCGCGAAGCGCCGTACCCGGCCACCGCGCCGGGCGTCCTTCGTCCTCGCCGCGGCGCTGCGTTCCTCCGTCGGCCCGCGAGAACTGGCCCTGCCGGCGGATGCGGAAGACATCGAGCTGACGCTCGAAACCGGCGCCTTCGAGGACTTCTCCAGCTACGTGGCCGTGATGTTCGGTCCGGACGGCGCCGAACGCTGGAGCCGAGCGGGGATCGAAGGCGCGACCGGCGACGGCGGCACCACCGTCACCCTCGACATTCCCGCCGACCTCTTCTCCGCCGGCAGCCACGAGGTGCTTCTCCACGGCCGCTCTCAGGGCGCCGAGGCGGAGCTGGTCGGCAACTTTGAGTTCCGCATCGTCAATCCCTAGGCGTCCGCGCGGTAGGACGGGCAGACGGCTGGTCGGCCCCGGGCTGTGAGTAGGTAGGCAAATCTCGCAACCTACCCGCAAGATTCGGTGAATTTTCCCCGCTATCCGTGGAAAATCGATCTTGGATCTCCCTTCCCGCACCGCTACACTCGAAGGCGGTCTCACCCACGACAACCACGGGGCGCTCAACCTGCAAGTGAAGTCGACCCTCTCAATCCTCCTCGCGTCGGTGGTCCTAGGGCTTCCGGTGATCATCGCCCAAGCGATGGTGGCAAGCGAAGATCCGTCGCCGCTTTCGACGCCGGTCGAGCGGCAGCTCACCGGGGGCAGTTCTCACGTCTACCGTCTCCATTCCACCGCCGAGCAGTTCCTGCACGTGCGAGCGGAACAGAAGGGCATTGACGTGGTGCTCTTTCTGCGACGGCTCTCGAACGGCCAGGAGGTCGCCCGCACCGACAGCCTCAACGGCTCGCAGGGCGAAGAGAACCTGCTGGCGCTGATCGAGACGTCCGGCGAATTCGAGCTGGTGGTGGCTTCCGAATACCCGGAGGACGCGGCCGGCTCCTACCGTCTGGAGCTGATCGAACACCGGCCGGAGAGGACCGACGACCGCTCCCGGGTGGACGCCGAGCGTTTGACCTTCGAGGCGGGCTCCCTGTGGGCCGCCGGCAGCCGCGAGAGCCGGCGGCAGGCCATCGAGCGCTTTGGCGAGACGCTCCTGCTGTGGCGCAAACTCGCCGATACCCGGCGCGAGGCCGAAGCCCAAACCAACATCGGCTACCTCCACCGCTCGCTGGGAGAAACCCGCGCCGAACTCGACCCCTACCGCAAAGCCCTCCTTCTGTGGCGCCGGGTGGGTGATCGAGAACGCGAAGCGGCCGTTCTCAACAGCTTGGCTACGGCCGCCAACAAAGCGGGCGAAGGAGACGAAGCCCTCGACCACGGGCACCGTGCAGCGGAGCTGTTTCGAGAGCTGGGAGACGCCCGCGGCGAGGGAACGGCCCTCAACACCCTGGGCAGCGTGCGGCTGAGTCAGGGCGATCTGGCGGTGGCGCGACGGCTCTTCGAGCGCTCCCTCGCCCTGCGCCGTCAAACGGGAGATCGCCGCGGTGAAGGGCGCACCCTCAACAACCTGGCCCGGGTCCTGCGCCAGCAGGGCGAATCCCGACAGGCGATCCGCCTGCTCGAAGAGGCATTGGAATTGGCCCGCGCCAACGGCGACCGGCTGGGCGAGACCGGCGCCCTCAACAACCTGGTGACCCTGCATAGTCTGTTGGGCGAAATGCGCCGCTCGCTCGACTTTTCTCACCAGGTGCTGGCGCAGGCGCGCAGCATGGGCAACCGGCGGGTTGAAGCCTTCGCGCTCAACAACATGGCCACCCTCCACCACCGCCTAGGCGAACCGCAGGAGGCAGTGGATCTGTACCGCCAAGCGGCGGAGCTGGCTCACCAGTTCGGCGACCGCGCCTTCGAAGCCAAGGCCCTGGACAACGTCGGCTGGGCCTACCTCGCCCTCGACGATGCCGAATCGGCCCGGCGCCACATGGAGCAGAGTCTCGAACTTCTCGCCCAGATCGACGCACCTCGCAAGCGGATCATCACCGAAGTCAATTTGAGCCACGCCCACTCGGCCCTCGGCGACACCGAGGCGGCCCTCGCCCTCGCCCGCAAAGCCCAGCAGGCGGCCCGGCAGCTCGGCGACACCTACGTCCAGGCGGTGGCGGACCTGCGCCTCGGTGAGGTCCTCCACGACGCCGGCCAGGCGGAAGCCGCCCTCGAGGTGCTGGAGACGGTGCGCTCCACAGTGCAGACAAGGGAATTCCGCCGCATCGAATCGGCCGTCCTCTTCCAGCTTGCCCGCACCGAGCGCAGCCTCGGCCGCCTGGAAGTGGCTCGAAGGCACATGGCCGAGAGCCTCGACCTGATCGACTCCCTACGAGCCACCGTCGCCGTGCACGATCTGCGAGCCTCCTTCCTGGCCTCCAAGACGAAGTTCTACCAGGCCTACATCGACTTGCTGATGGAGATGCACCTCCGAGAGCCCACCGCCGGCCACCACCTGGCCGCCCTGGAGGCCAACGAACGCGCCCGAGCACGCACCCTACTCGATGCCCTGGAAGAGATTCGAGGCGAGATTCGGCAAGGTCTCGACCCCGCTCTCTTAGAGCAGGAGAAAGCGCTGCGCATCCGCCTCAACGAGGCCGAGCGGCAGCGCATCGAAGCCCTCGCCGGCGGCGCAACGGAAGCGGAAATCCAGGGGATCAGCGGCCGCGTCCGCGACCTCCGGCTAGAGAACCGCGCCCTCGAAGAGCGCATCCGGAGCGGAAACCCGCACTACGCCTCCCTCACCCAACCGACGCCCCTCGCCGTACCGGACCTGCAGCGGTTGCTGGATGAGAAGACCGTTCTCCTGCAGTACGGCCTGGGGGAGGAGCGTAGCTTTCTGTGGACGGTCACCCAGGATCAGGTCGTCGCCCACCCCCTGCCAAGGGCCGCAATCCTGGAGGCCGAAGCGCGGCGGTTCTACGAACTCTTGACCGAGCCCAACCGTCCCGTGGCGGACGAGTCCGCCGCTGAGCGGGCGGCTCGCCTGGCCCGAGCCGAGGAGGATCTCCGTGCGGTGTCGGTGCGGCTTTCCGCCGCCCTCTTGGCGCCGGCGGGCCCACTCCTCGAACGCCGCCGCGTCGTGGTGGTAGCCGAGGGTGCACTGCTCTTCATCCCGTTCGCCGCCCTGCCGTTGCCGGTGACCGCCCCGGCTGCAAACACCCCAGATGCAACCGCCCCAGATACGACCACTCAAGAGCCGATGGTGGCGCGGCACGTCACCATCCACCTGCCGTCGGCCTCCGTGCTGGCAGGCCTACGGCGCGATGTCGCCGACCGACCCACCGCTACCGGCGAGCTGGCGGTAATCGCCGACCCGGTGTTTCGCGGCGACGACCGCCGGGTGCGCCAGGCTCAGCGGGCCGCCGAGCAGGCCACCCTGCGCTCCGGCGTTGGTGAACTCGAATTCCGGCGGCTTTACTTCTCACGCCAGGAGGCCGAGAAAATCGCGTCGCTGGTCCCGCAGGACGGCTTGCTCAAGGCCCTCGACTTCTCCGCCCGGCGGGAACTCGCTACCCAAGGCGGCCTCGCCGACTACCGCCGCATCCACCTGGCGACCCACGGCGTTCTCAACACCGAAGTGCCGGCCCTTTCGGGCCTGGTGATGTCCCTGGTCGACGAGAACGGAGAGAGCCAGGAAGGTTTTCTGCGGCTACACGACATCTACAACCTCGACCTGTCCGCCGACCTGGTGACCCTGAGCGCCTGCGAAACAGCCCTCGGCAAACACCTGCGCGGCGAAGGAATGATCGGTTTGACCCGCGGCTTCATGTATGCCGGCGCACCGCGCGTCGTCGCCAGTCTGTGGCAGGTCCAAGACCGCGCCACGGCAACCCTGATGGAGAACTTCTACCGCGCCATGCTGCAAGACGGCCAATCCCCGGCGGAAGCCCTACGCTGGGCACAGGCCGTACTCTGGCGATCGGAGCGATGGAGTTCCCCGTACTACTGGGCGCCCTTTGTGTTTCACGGCGAATGGCGTTGAGCCTTCGCCTTCAAAGCCGGCTTCGGTCGGTATCTTCAATGATGATAGGAGTTTGAGATGAGAGTAGACAATGGCACAACGGATCCCGTCGACTTCGATCAAACCGGGGGCGGCACCGATCCCGATCCCGAAGACGCCTACCTCGAGCATGAGAGCTACAAAGGACAGCTCGCCCCAGCCGGTCAGCCGGGCGACAGCCAAACCTTCACCCCGGTAGCCACCTTCCCCTACAACGTCCACTTCAACAAGACCGGCTCCAAGAACCCGCAGGCGGACTCCGGCCCGTTCACCGACCCCGACTCCACCGTCACCCTCAACGCCGACTGGACCGTCTCGATTTCCAAGTAGGGCCTTGATCTCAGGTTGACGAAGGCATCGCCGGCGGAGGCACTTCGCCGGCCTTCTTTTATTCACCGAACGACATGAAATGTTTCGCCGAGGCGGCGCACTCTCGACTAGAACGCCGAGAGAAGACCGATGCCCGCCTCAATCCACCACACCTCTGAGCCCCTTCTGCCGCGTACCGAGCGGATCGGCGGACCGCGATCCCTACCGGCTCCGCGCTCCTTCGGGACGGACTTCCGCTACCGCAACCTCGAGACCCTGGGCGAGGGGGGCATGGGCACGGTGTTCGACGCTTGGGATCCGGTCGAGCAGCGCACCGTCGCCCTCAAGTTCTTCCACTGCCCGGAGACCGATCCGGCGGAGGAGGCGCGCCTGCAAGGGCGGGTCGGTCGACCGTGGGTACCGGCGGCCTACGAGTCCGGCACCTACCGCGACCGACCGTACTTCGCCATGGAGCGCGTCGCCGGCGAACCGCTGCTGAAGATGCGTTCGCGGATGGGCCTGTCGGACAAACTGGAAGTCTTTCAGGCGATCTGCGAGTCGGTGGAAGCGATTCACCGCAGCGGCATCGTGCACTGCGACCTCAACCCGCGCAACCTGCTCATCGAGCGCCGGGGCAGCCAGTGGTACGCCCGAGTGATCGATTTCGGCATCGCCCTGGCGGAAGCGCCACGGGTGGCGCGCCCGATCATCGGATCCGCCTCCTTCATGGCACCGGAACAGGCCTTGGGCGAGATCGACGACATCGATCCGCGAACCGACATCTACGCCCTCGGCGCTACCCTCTACGCCACCCTGGCCGGCCGCCAACCCTTCCGCGCCGAAAGCTCCGCCGCCATCCTGAGCAAAGCGCTGATCGAAGAGCCGCCGCCGCTGGGAGAGATCCATCCCCACCTACCGGAGGACCTGGTGGCGGTGGTCGAGCGCGCCATGAGCAAAGAGCCGGCGGACCGCTTCGCCAGCGCCAAGGCCATGGCCAACGCCCTGGCCGACAACCACTGCGCCGTCCACTAGCAAGTCGGCTGAAACGGCGCTTCGCGCATGACTTCAGCCACCTTGCTAGTCTTCTCATAAGGGGGGCTAGGCGCCCGCACGCGGTCCGCCCCTCACCTGAAAAAACAAATCTCTTCAGGCTCACCCCGTCCACGGCGGCTCCGTCGGGGGCGCCTAGCCGCCGCCTCGCCCTCCGGGCTCAGTACAAGGTGCTGAAGAACTCTTCGGCACTCTGCGATCCGCTCCCAGAACAGGCACCGGGGCGAGGGCGAGAGAGATTTCTCCTCTGCTATGCTTTTAGATGCATGGATCCCATTGAACCGGCAGTCACCGCAGCGCCGCCCGACGACACGGAGCGCGCGACACCGCCTGGCCCGGCCAGCCCGACGGACGAGATCGAAGCACTCAACAAGCTGATCGAAGGGAAACTGCTGCGCATCGCCTTTCAGCCGATCGTCGAGATGCGCACCCGCAAGGTCTTCGCCTACGAAGCCCTGGCGCGCTCGCCCTTCCCGATCTTCGAGAGCCCGCAGCACCTCTACGCCGTCGCCGTGCGCGCCGGACGGGTGGGCGAGTTGGGGCGCATGCACCGCATCCAGGCCACCAAGATCTGCACCTCCTGGCCGCTGTTCCTGAACGTCAACCCCAACGAGTTCGACCAGGGTTGGCTGGTGCGGCCGGATGATCCGATCTTCTGGCACAAACACCAGGTGTACCTGGAAATCACTGAATCGGCGCCGCTCATCTACTTCGAGCAGTGCTACGGCGTGATCTCCGAGATCCGCAAAAAGCAGGTCAAGCTGGCCGTCGATGATTTCGGCGCCGGTTACTCCAACCTGCGCTACATCTCAGACTTGACCCCGGACATCGTCAAACTCGACCGCCAGCTCATCGCCGGCCTGCGCGAAGGCTCCCGCCTTTTCCGCCTGGTGTGCTCCATCGTCCGGCTGTGCAAAGAAATGGGCGCTCGGGTGGTCGCCGAAGGCATCGAAACCGTCGACGAACTCGCCGCCGTCGAGTCCGCCCGCGTCGACTTCGTCCAGGGCTTCCTCCTCGCCCGCCCGGGCCTGCCGCTGCCCGAGGCCACCTGGCCGGCGGCGTTGTAGAAGATCTCCTAGGCATCAGCCCCTCCCAAATTCGTCCTGTCGCAGACGTGCAGGGCTTCTTCCTGCGGGGTCCTGGATAGGCGCTGATGCCACCCGGGAGTCCAGCATCAGAACGAGTCAGGCCGTTGATCGATCCGATTACAAATTATATTATGATTCAATACGGTCAAAGTGAAAATTCTGTAGTGCAGACAAACTTCTTCGCCTGCTCGAGGGAATCCCGATGTCCTGTCAGGCAGACTTCTACACTCTCCCCGCCGACGCCTGCTTCGAATTCGTGTTTGCCTGCTACGACTACGGATTTCACCTATGCTGCTTGGTGCTAGACGACTTTCCCAGCGACTTCTGAGGATTCGAACAGGTCGGTTGTTGCAGCTGACCCTGATCCTATGGCTTGGCTTCAGTTCGATTCTGGCGGTCAGTGGACAAAGTGGAATCTCTAGCAATCCCGAAGGCTCGATCGATGGCAAGATGGCCACCGAAGTTTGGCCGGCTATCCTGCTCCCCTCCGAGTCTGGTCCACCGATAAGACATCGAGATCGACCGTCGTCGAGGCTGTGGAAACTGTGGGAAACGCGCAGCGTTTTCCAAGTGGCGGTGGGAATCGCAGAGCGATTTCCACGGGCACGGCAGTT